>JBEKVL010000017.1:0-18756 GCA_049514055.1 Tepidisphaeraceae bacterium
GGCCCTGCGCGCCCACCCCAATCACCCCGACTGTGATCTTCCCCGACGGCCGGGTTTCTCCGGCCCCCAACAGGGGCGATGGCACGAACCAGGGTGCGGCTCCAGCGGCCACCATGGCCTTCAGCAGGTTCCGACGCCCAATCCGCTGTGGTGCAGTCATGTCGGGCTTCTCCGTACGACGCCGCAGGTATAGCTGCCTCTTGGTACATCCGCGGCGCAATACGGTTGACGGCAGTCAGGCGAGCGAAACGGCGTCCGGCGCAGGAGACAGACGGTGTCGACGAGCCAAACGGTGTCGGTAAACTCGATGCCACCAGACGCCCGAGATTGTTTCATTCGCCGGGGTGGGTGCGGAAGGCGCGGAGAAAAGTCGTCTGGGCGTTGAAGGTTCCGGGGATTCGCGGCATAAGTGTCTTATTTTCAATGCGTTACAATCTGTTTAGTCGTTTTCGGCTAACTCAAGAACCGTGTCCAAAGCGGGTCCCGGGGATGTCCTTTGCGGTGCCGAAGCGGCTCCCGGAAGTGTCCCGATGGGTCCGGAATGGGTCCCGGAGGGGTCCTTTGCGTAGGAGGGTCAATGCAAAATGCAAAATGGAGGAGGGCTGGCGCAGGGACGTTGAGGGGCAGAGAGAAAAGGGAGAAGGCAAAATGGCGGCGGGCGGGGAGGATGGATGGTTGCGGTACATAACTGTTACAATACATTTATATTAGGCGTATGTCAAGATCAATTGTGCGGGTTTTGCTTGCTTGGATTGCAGGGAGTGCATTGCGATGCAGGGGGATTTGCAGTGCGGTGGTTAAGTGTCGCAAGGAGAGAACGGTTCAAGGATTCAATGGTCCAAGGGCCGCGGATGGTTCGCAACAGATCCACTAGCTGCGTCCCCGTTATATTCCCTTCCCGCGTCCCCGTTACATTCCCTCGTCTCAACACGGCGGCAGCAGCCTGCGAAGCGCGTGGAGGATGACCGCGGTCGCCAGCACCACGTTACGCGCGAGCATTCCCGGCCAGAAGACACGAACACGCCCAGCCGATATGCCACCGGACAGACACCGAGCCAGCCGCCGCATGCGGGTGACCGACCATGGATACTCAACGATCCCGTCCAGCCACGACGCCGGAATCGCTTGGGAACCCAATGTCGCCCCGGCCAGCGCCCCAACGATCGCACCCACGGTATCGGCATCGCCGCCGCAAAGAACGGCCGACCGGAAGTCATCGCGATGCCGCAACCAGCAGAAGATGGCGACGGGAACCGTGTGGTTGATGAAGCCGCTGACGCCGCGATCCTGGCCGATGGCTGTGCAGAATTCCTCGGCTGACGAGCCGCGATCGAGATGCTCGTGACAGAGTTGCAGGTTGCGGGCGAGTTCGTCGGCGGCGACAACGGGCGTGATTTGTTTGAAGCACGCGACGACGCCGACTCCGCCGGACCCGACGCGGGAGCCATAGGCGGCGGCCGACGCAATGACCATGGCCCCCTGCTCGGCACGCGGATCGGTGTGGGTAATGCGTGTGGAGGCGATGACGAGTTGCCGGAGTCGCTCGGGATTGTCACGGGCAAAGACGCCAATCACGGCGGAACGCATGGCCGGCCCGTTGCCGGCGGAACGAACGCCACTGCGAGAAGGTGGAAAGCCGAGCCAGAGCTTCATGATGGACCTGAGTGTCGCCAGGCCAATGCCGGCCGGAATGGCGAGGAGCCACCAGCGGAGACGCCAGGCGAGATCAGGGGCGAAGTGATCGGGGGCGCCGCAGGATGAAACGAGCGATTGGGCGGCCATGCAGGTGTGATCGGTATCGTCGCTGACCATACCATGGCGAGGAAGCAGGCGATGTTCCAGCGGGGCGCCGCCGAACATCCGCATTGCCCGACGGCGCGACAGCCCCTCGCGTGGCAGGCCGATGGAATCGCCGACGGCCGTGCCGAGAATCGCGCCTTCAATGGCATCGGTGTATGTTGGCATGGTTATTCACTCGTTTGGGTATGTTGGTCGAGGTTGATCATTGGGTGCTCCTTCCGCGAAATTGGTGGGCAGTGCCCACCCTACGCAATCGTGACACCGGCCGAACGCATCTCGTCGATAGCACGCGCGCAATCGCCGGGAGTCAGGTCGACGCCGCGGCAGGCGGATTGGATCAGGGACACAGTGAAGCGTTCTTTGACGGCATCCAAGGCGGTGAACTTCACGCAGTAGTCGGTGGCCAGGCCGAGGATGTGGACCTCTCCGACTCCCCTGCCGCGAAGGAACTCGGCCAGGCCGGTGGAACGGCGGCGGCCGTTGTCGAAGAAGCCGGAATAGCTGTCGATGGCCGAATCCTGGCCCTTGGGGAAGACACGGTGGATGTCGCGGGTGTTCAGGCCAGTGGCGAACAGAGCGCCGCCGGTGTTCTGCACGCAGTGGTCCGGCCAGAGAATCTGCGGCAGGCCGGCCAATGTGATCATGTCGCCTGGCTTCTTGCCGGTGTGTTGGCTGGCGAATGAACCGTGGTCGGCCGGATGCCAGTCCTGTGTCGCAACGACGAGGGGGTATTGCGGCATGAGGCGATTGGCGACCTCGATCACGTCATTGCCCCGGGGAACAGGCAACGCGCCGCCGGGGAGAAAGTCGTTCTGGATGTCTACCAGAATCAAGGTTTTCATGGATTCTTCTCCTCTCTGGTGATCGCCGCCCGAGTGTCCAGTTGCCGTCGCAGTTCCGCGTCAAACGCCGGTGCAGGGTGGCCGCGCCTACGGCGAATCTCATCACGGGCCTGCATGATGGCAATGCCGAGCCAGTTGGTGCCGAGCCACTGGGCGGGGTGCAACGCCCGCGGGTCCGATTGAGAGAGTCCGATGCCCCAAACGCGATCCTTCGGACTGGCCTCGACGATCACTCGATTCTCGGTGGCAAGTAGAATTGTGCATAGTTCTGCATTCTGCTCGTACTTGGCCAGATTTGCGCGGCAAACGATGCCACGGCAGACACTGTTCCATGTTGACTCGTCAAAACCGCGTACACGACGGCCGATGGCCTTTTGCTCTCGCGGGTTCGACGATGCGAGAATCTCCGCCGTGGCCGCGCCGTCGCCGAAAACACGAGCCTTCTCCGCCATCATGAACTGCTCGGCGCAGTTGTACTGCACGCCGTCAATCACGAAGCGGCTCTTGTGCCACTGGGATGGCCAGCCGCCCCAGAAGAATACGAATCCATCCGTCACTCGTACTTTGTCGTCCATGTCGATCACCTTCCCATCAAATCTCAAAGTTGAATCCCCGTTTTGTCATGCGGTCGTATTTCGTCTTGTCGAACCGGTAGAGCCGGGCGGCGCGGTGGGCGACGTCCTGCTCCATCTCGTCCAGTTCTTCGATGATCCCCATGGCCAGGATCTTCTTGCGGAAGTTACGCTTATCCAGCAGTCGGCCGAGGACGATTTCGTAGAGCCGCTGGAGTTGGCGAAGCGTGAACTTGGGCGGCAACAGTTCGAAGCCAATCGGCTGGTAGCGCACCTTGCCGCACAACCGCTGGCGGGCCGTCGCGACGATGCGGTCGTGGTCGAAGGCCAGTTTCGGCAGGTGGTCCACCGGGAACCACGCGGCCGCGCGGGCGTCGGTGGCGGCGTGCAGCTTGTGGGCGCTGAGCTTCACCAAGGCGTAGTAGGCGACGGTGATGGTCCGGCCGCGCGGGTCGCGGCCGGGGTCGCCGAAGGTGTAGAGTTGTTCGAGGTAGACGCGCTTCGCGCCGGCCTCTTCCTCCAACTCGCGGCGGGCGGCCTGTTCGAGCGTTTCATCCATCAGCACGAAGCCGCCGGGCAAGGCCCAGCAGCCGGCGAAGGGCGGCAGGCCGCGCTCAATGAGGAGTACCTTCAGATCTTCTTCATCGAAGCCGAAGACGACACAGTCCACAGTGACGCTGGGACGTGGATAGTCATACGTGTAGGTCCCTTTCAGCATGCTGAACCTCCGAGGGTGGCCGCGCCCCTGCGCTCGCGCGCCTGAATCACCAGTTGCGTTTTGAGTTCATGCAGGCGGCTCTCCAGCCCGACGGGATATTCGTGCGGGTTGAGAAACCGCTTGACACCCGCGTGTAGACCAGCCAATTGAGCCTGCACATGCTGTCGCACATCCGGGATCGGCGGGCACTCGTACACGCACTGGCCGCCCCGGAAGATCGGCATCAGGAGGTCTTCGTGGGGTGTGGCCAGAGGGAATCGCTTTTGTCGTGTCAGATCCTTGGGGTCGATGATCCGGGCCTCGCCCTGTGGAGCACCAAGCACGGCCTGATCGTAAATCATGTCGCCGGCAAATCCCTCCGGGCCAATGAACCGGCGGACCTGCAACATGCCAGGTGTCGTCGTTTTGGCGATCTGTTCGGATACCTTCACCTTGAGTTGCCAAGGCTGGTTGGCCGACGGCCGAACCGCACCGAGTTTGTATACCCCGCCCAGCGCCGGCTCGTCGTAGGCCGTAACCAGCCTTGTGCCAACACCCCAGACGTTGATGCGAGCCCTCTGCTGCTTCAGGCTGTCGATGATCCGCTCGTCCAGGTCATTGGAACCGACGATGACGGCCTTCTCAAAGCCGGCCTCGTCGAGCATGCGCCGGGCCTCGATGCTCAGGTATGCCATGTCGCCGGAGTCGAGACGGATGCCGATCATTTCGTGGCCCATTTCCCGCAGTCTTCGCCCGGTCTCGATCGCGTGACGGATTCCCTCGATCGTGTCGTAGGTATCAACCAGAAAGACCGCGTTGTTCGGCAGCGCCCGGGCGTACGCCTCGAATGCGGCCGGTTCATCGTCAAAGCTCATCACCCAACTGTGGGCGTGCGTGCCTTTCACGGGGATGCCGAAGACTTTCCCGGCCAGCACGTTGGACGTGGCCGCACATCCGCCGACGAACGCCGCCCGCGAGGCGGCCATGGCCCCGTCGATTCCCTGTGCCCGCCGCAAGCCGAATTCGAGCACGGGCTCGCCGCGCGCGGCCGAGCAGATGCGGGTGGCCTTGGTGGCGATGAGCGTCTGGAAGTTGACGATGTTCAGCAGCAGCGTCTCGAGAATCTGGCACTGCCAGATCGGCCCGCGCACGCGGACCAGCGGCTCGTCGGGGAAGACGACCGTGCCCTCGGGAATCGCATCGACATCACAGGTACACTTGAGTTGTTCCAGTTCGTTGAGGAAGCCCGGGTCGAAGATCGGCCGGCCATCGTTGCCCGTCAGGCCGGCCAGGTACGCGCGGTCGCCGCTTTCCAGGCGCAGATTGCTCAGGTAATCCACGACGTACTCCAGGCCGCAACAGACCGTATAGCCGCTGTTGAACGGCGCATTGCGGAAGTAGAGGTGGAACACCGCCTCCCCGGCCGCCCGGCCCGTCCGCC
The DNA here is from genome assembly GCA_049514055.1 of Tepidisphaeraceae bacterium. Classification (GTDB taxonomy): domain Bacteria; phylum Planctomycetota; class Phycisphaerae; order Tepidisphaerales; family Tepidisphaeraceae; genus JANYKD01. The sequence goes on from JBEKVL010000017.1 coordinate 5,353, forward strand.
AGTAGCCGCAGGCCATGGTGAGTTGATACAGGTCCGTCAGCAGCAGCAGACTGTGACGGTACAACCCCGTGAGTGGCGCCATCATCGGTGACTCCTTTACTTAGTGTAATATACACACTAACTATGGCGGAGTCAAGGGCACCCGAGCGAATCGCAGCCAGGTGGGTGCAACCGCGAATGTTGGCAATTGCGTCCTGTAGCCGCGATCGTTGATCGCGGCAGAGGACCGCGATCAACGATCGCGGCTGCAAATACGCGGTTCATCCAAGAGAAAGGGCAGACCCCAGCCAGACCTGACCTATGTCGACGCAATCCCAAGGTATTCTTGTATGCGGCGAATCTTGTCCTCACGCAGCCCCTTGAGGTCATCCAGCGTCAGCCACCCCTCATGCACCAATCGCGCGAAGACGGTGATAAGAACTGAATAACGATAGTCGTATTTCTCGTCGATCTCCCGCCGCCGCCCGAGGAGATATCCCGTCAGTTTCCAGAGCTCCGCCGGATCATCCAGTCGCTCCGCCCGCGCACGTACGTTCCCGGCGATGGCCTTGCATTCGCGGGCGTACGCCTGTTCAAAGGCGGCATGTGCGGCCTTTTTCTCCGTCTGCGACCACGTCTCAGATTCCATACGCAGCCTCCGCTACTTCGGCCCCAGCGTCACAATGGTCATCGGGTCAAACGGGAACTCGCCCATGAGTCTGCGGAGGGAGTCGGTGGTGATCGACATCAGCGTCGCCGTGTCCTGCTCGAGCGAGCGGTAGTCGCCGTTGTAGAGCCACTGGCCGCCGATGGCCCGCATCCGGCCGAGCGGGATCTCGCCGCCAAGCACGATACTGCTGGCGATCTTGTTCTTCGCCCGCTCGACCTCCGCGTCGTCGAGGTCGCCCTTGACGCGGTCCAGTTCCTTGCGGGCGATCTCCAGCGCCTGGTCCGTTCGCTCCGGGTCTGCGACCAGCGACAGATAGAAACTTCCGCAACGATCGTGCGGATAGAAGCCGAACTCCGCGTCCTCGGCGATGGCGTTGTCCACCAGCGCCCAATAGAAACGGCTGCCCTCGGCATCGCCAATCACGTCCGACAGCACCCGGGCTGCGAAACGCCGTTCATCCTGGGCACTGGGCCCGGGCGTGAAGGCCATCGTGTAACTGCGGTTGAGCTTGGCGTCGACCATGCCCTTGCGTTTGGCCGTCACCACGGGCTGATCGAAGACGCGCGTGGCGTGTACGCGCGGCCAGTGGCCGCAGTATTTCGTGACCATGTCCACAAACTCGGGGAAATCGAGCCGGCCGGTCGCTGCGAAGACCATGTTGCCCGGCCCGTAGCGCCGCATGAAATACCCGGCCATTTCGTCGCGCGTCAGTTTTTTCACCGATTCGGCCGACCCCAGCACGCTCATGCTCAGCGGATGGGTCCCGAAATGCTCGGCCATCGCCCGCTCATACAGCCGCTGCCCGGGATCATCGAGATACATGGCGATCTCTTCGAGGATGACGTTCTTCTCGGTGTCGAAGTCCTTCTGCCGCAGCGCGGGACGGAGCAGTTGGGCCAGGTGCTCGACGGCCCGTTCGGTGAACTCCGGAAGAACATTGGCGTAATAGGCGGTGTTCTCCTGCGACGTGTAGGCGTTGTACCGCGCGCCGATCTCGTCGAATATCCGGTTGACGTCCTCCCAGGTGTACTTGTCGGAGCCCTTGAACATCATGTGTTCGAGGAAGTGGGAAACGCCGTTGATGTCGGCCGATTCGTCGCGCGAGCCGGTCTGCACGAATATGCCGGCGGCAATGGAGTGCGCATCCGGATTGGATTCGGCGATGATGTCCAGGCCGTTGGGGAGTTGACGATGGTGGAAGGTGAGGGGCATGGGGTTTCTGTCTATTGTTCGGAATCCGTGTCGAGCTGCTCTCGATAATGCAAATTATGACGGGCCTTGCACGGAACCACTTATTCCGCGTGAGAGCCGGGAAGCGCAAACAAACATACCGCCGGGAGGGGTTGATGCAAGGCATCCACCGCATGGGCAGCCCATCGTGGTTGCCCAGAAATCCGGGCAAGTCGTAAACTGTTTGCACCGCAATAGTTGTCATGCTGAGCGTACTCGCGAAGCATCTGGCCTTGGAGTTCACAGCCAGATCCTTCGCGAGTACGCTCAGGATGACGGTTTGTGATCAAGAGGACATTCCCGGGAAAATGGGCGCACCCCCTGGGCGGCGTCTTGCTGATGGCGTACGATCAAGGCAACGGCCGTCCGGGAACAATCGGCACATCGCAGAATGTCAGCGCGGCGATGCCGTTCTCGCCAACGAGGATGTTGTTCTGGCTCCACGATCGGTCATTGAGATAGGTGATCTTCTCCGCTGTCGTCGCCGCCGTCAGTTTGAGTGTGATGACATTGCCGGACACGCTGCCCGATGCCACTTTGCCCCTGGCGCCATCCAGGTAGAACTGGCTTGCCAGTGAATCCTGCCATTTCACGGGCTGGTCGAACTCCAGGGCGATCGCCTCTTTCTTTTCGCTCGTGAAGTACGCGTGTTTGAGATCCGGCGGCGTGATCGATCCGGCGAACACCTTCCCGTAGTTGTCCCGCTCCATCAGGGGCTGGATCAATCGGGCGAACTCCGCCCAGCCCACCAGCGGATAATGGCAGCCGCCCGGCGGCTTGATTCCCAGCGTCGACATGATGCTCATGTTGGAGTAGAGGCGCGGCAACGTCCGCTGCTTTTCCCGCAACATGTCGCCGGACCCGTTGCCGCCCATGGAACAGGCGTTCGGCCAGATCTGGAAGATGTAGTAGTGCTGGATGTTCGGATAATCCTGCTTCCAGGCCGCCGACATATCGACAAAGAACTGCTGGTACGTCTCCCAGCCATAGCGCCCGGTCGGGCCGTCCGCTCCCTGGTCGTTTTCGCCCTGGTGCCACAGCACGCCGCGAATTCCGTGCGTCAGCCGTGCCTGCTCCACCCGCCATAACATTCTTCCGTAGATCGTGGTCAAATCGGCGGGATTGGGCTCGGAGCGCTGGTGCTGGTCGATCCGGGTGCCTCCGACCGCCCCGTTGATGATGAAGATCGGAATCTTCTGGCTTTCCACCAGTCGCCTGGCCAGTTCCATGCCCCAGTAACCAAGTTCCGCCTTCTCTCCTTTCTGCGCCTTCCAGACCGGGTTGCACCAGAGGTTCAACCGCTCACCTTTTTGGTCGCCCCGTGGGCTGCCGTAGCTGCGAATCCAATCGCTGGTGTCGGGCGGGGATTTTTCGCCGGTATCCGTCGCCAGCGCGTTGGATTGGCCGTCGATCAGGTAGGCATCACCGCACACGATGTTGGTCACGGTGCGCAGCACCGTCTCGCGGTCGCCGGTCCTGGTTCCAAACTCCACCTTGTATTTGACGAGGCCCGGCTTGAGCCTGGCCGCCAACGCATAAGTTCTGTCGGCCGGCAGTTTCTGGCTTGCCGTCTTGTACGGTTGATCGTCGGCATAGACTCTCAGAAAGACCGAATCCGCCGCTTCATCGAGCGTCCCGTTGTAGTAGAGCGTGCCCTCGTTCTTGTCGTCACGGGCATAGAACTGATTGTCCTCGGGTTTCTCATCCTTTGCGGGTGTTCGCTGTACCCAGGCATCCGCCCCGGGCTCGTTGACCGTGATTGTCGTCTGGCCGACTACTTCCGCGCCACCGTTGTTCAGGGCCAATGTAACCGTCGCCTTGCCACTGTTCTGCGCCCGCTTGAGAATGAGCTTCCCCGCCGCAATCTCCTTGATCACCGCGATGCCTGAAACGTTCCAGGCGTAGTTGAGCTTTCCGGCGCCCTTGGCCTGCATGTCGCTCAGATTGGCGATCTGCGACACCACCTCGATGGTCTGCCGTCCATCCCAGGTGGCCGGCGCCTCGAGGGCAAACACGGGTTCCGGGATGTCCTCTTTGATCGTGATCGGAATGTCTTTGGTCTTTACCTCGTTGGCACAGATGGCTTTGAACTGGAGGGTAAGCAACTTGTCTCCGACCACCCGGCCGGCATCAAATGTGAATGAAAACCGGTCAACGGCGGCGACCGTTTCCTTGCCGTCCCTCCTCACCAGCCAATACACTTTCTGTGCGCCGCCCGCCTTGGCCGATACAGTTACGCTCTTCCCTTCCGCCAGGGTGATCTGCGTCTGTGACACCGAGAAAGCGTCGCCCGGCTGCACCACCGGCCCAACCATGGTTTGCAGGGGTTTCTGGTTTTCATACTGCAACCTGACCCAGTCGGCGGAACGCGCCACCCTGGAAATCCGCACCTCGTCAATGTCGCCGACGAAATCGTAGTTGTCATACCAGCCGCCAATCCACATCCTGGCCGGGCTCTTGATCCCCAGCATCGGCGATGCGGAACCGTCCAGCCGGCCATTGATGTAGACCCTCCCGTCCCCGCGACTGTAGGTATGGATGACGTGAATCCACTCGGACATTGGGAGCGGGCCCTCGCCGTTGACATCCGCGAAATCGCTATCAATATGCACATGCGGCGGGCTGCGCAACTGCATTCTGACTTTACTGCCGCGGCCGCCGCCTTCGTTGCCCCAGCCGACAATGGTCGCATTCGGTTTCTCCGCCCGGAACCAGGCCTCGGTGCTGTGTGAACCGGTCCCCGATGGATAATTCGGAATCTTGTCCCCGCAAAAGATGCCCTGCCTGCCCGCAAAGTGCCGCGCCTGACCGACCATCCCCGCGGTTGCCGTCGTGCCCACATTGCGGGATTCGAGCGTGCCCACCTCATCTTTCACCGGATCGTTCATGTGCCAGACACTGAGGTATCCGTTGGATTCATTGAACACCGCTTTCCCGCTGGACTCGCTGGCGGCGTCGGCCTTCCCCCAGTGCAGTTTGATCTCCTGGCGCGTGTTCCCCTTGATCGTGGGTATTCTCACCCAGATGCTGGCGGAACCTCCGGCCGCATTCCACTCATCGATCTCATACGCCAGGGGCTCGCCTGCGCCCGTGGCGAAACGGATGTCCTCTCCATTGGCTCTCGCCTGGCCGAAATCGAAGAAGTCTTTGTGCAGTCGCACCAGCAGCGGGAAACCCTCTTCCGAGGCCGACGCCGGCAAATTCGCGCCTCCGGGCGTGGTCAGGAGAAATATGGATGCGGAGTGCCGCCAGCCCGGGTACTGCGCGTGACTGGTCCCAAGCAGCATCAGCAACATCAATGCAATTTGGACGGGAGTTCTCTTCATGATTCCATGCCTCATATACATGCCTCATATATCAGAAACGACGCTGCCCCATTGACCAAATGCAAAAATTATCTAGGATGACCTTGTCCTTTTATTGGAGTTTACCTTATGGCTACGCAGACCGCGCAGAATGATCGTGCATCCTGGATCAAAGGCCCGCAGGCCAAGGACTCCGTTGCGCCGCAGTCCCCGCCCCGCCCCTGGCGGCTGGTGCTGCTGGGCGCGCCGGGCGTCGGCAAGGGAACGCAGGCGGAACTCATCTGCGCGCGTACGGGAGCGTGCCATCTGTCGACCGGCGACGTCTTCCGCGCGGCCAAGGGGCTTTCCGAGAGCGAACGCAGCCCGGCCATGAGCGCGGCCCTGGAGTACATGAAGCGGGGCGACCTCGTCCCGGACTCCACCGTTCTCGACGTGGTCCGCGAGCGCGTCGGCTGCCTCCGCTGCAGCGGCGGATTCCTGCTGGATGGGTTCCCGCGCACGGTGGCACAGGCCGAGGCGCTGGGCCAACTCCTCAAGGACAACAAGCTCGCACTCGATGCCGTGCTCAATTACGAACTGCCCATCGACGAGATCGTCTCGCGGCTCAGCGGCCGCCGCACCTGTTCGGGGTGCAAGGCTGTGTATCACGTCACGGGCCGGCCGAGCAAAGTCCCGGACATCTGCGACCAATGCGGCGGCAAGCTCATGCAGCGCGAAGACGACCGTCCGGAGTCGATCCGCGTGCGCATGGACGCCTATCACAAGAGCACCGCACCACTGACCGATTTCTACTCGCGGCTGAAACTCCTCGTCCCCATCAGCGCGGATGGGGCACCCGAGGAAATCTTCCAGCGCACGATGAAAACGCTCGAGACCCGGTAGTCCTGCCGGCCACAACAGACATAACCGCGTATAACTGCGGAGTATTGTCCCGCACCGCCGCCGGTTCGCGCCGGCGGCGGCCCGGCTTGCGCACGTGCGACTAACTCTGCTTTCCCGACGTCATGTCCTTGAGGATCAGCCTGGCGGTTTCGCCCTTGGTCTCCGATGCATACTGACCCAGAATCGAGGCCTGGACCGCCGAAGACTGTCGCGCCAGCCACTCCACAACCCGCGACAGCATTGACACCTGTGTCATGCCCGCGGTGCCGGTCAATTTCTCGACGGCGGCTTTTGCCTGAGCGGTCAATTCGATACGCACGATGATCCGAGAAGCCATGGGGACCTTCCTTTTGTGATGTGCCGGCCTCAGCCGGTCGGCTCAGTCTACACCGGAGTATACTCCGCATCAAGATTGGCACACAGATTGTCAACGATGCCGATGGGGGCGGGGGGCTTTGGCGGGGCGGGGAGCCGCGGGCGAGACACTGGCCGGCGCCGGGGAGGCGGCCGTGCGGCGGGCCAGGTCGGCCTTGAGATACGTGCGAAAAGTCGGTATGCCCTTCTTCTCCCAGGCCGACTCGACCTGGCGCGAGATGTCCCGGTTCTTTTCCATGAGGTCGATGAGTTCGGAAAAGTCGCGGGAGCCCGGCTCCGGACAGCAATGATCGTCGTGCGTGTCGGCACGGAAGAGATGCCCCCTGCCGTCGGGAGCACGGTCGATCACCAGCTTCATGTGCGGATAGAAGCAGTTGCCAAGCCGCAGGCGATAGCGCGGCGGGTAGGCGACCGCGTCCTTTTCGAAAACGGAGCTTTCGTAAAACTCCTCGGGCGGCATCGAGTGGAGTGTCTCCATCCGCGCGCGAATGGCCGACGGCGGCTCGCCGGGATATGCCGCACGCAGGTAAACGTCGACGGCGGCCCAAACCTGCTGGGGCGTCGGACGAGGCCATGGTTTACTGGTATCGATGCTCACGCATTTGTCCCGATGGCGCGACCGGCCGACCATGACCTTCACGCACACGATCAACAAGACACATGATATCGCATGTGCGGCCTTTTTGGGATAGCCCCGCCGCGCCGGCAGGTCCAGACACGGGCCAGCGCAGGCGTGTCCCAAAGCGGCGGAGGGGATTCAGCCCGGAGGTCAGGGACCGGCAGGCGCCGATTCGGGCACGCCGAAGACGACGGTGACGGTCGTGCCTTTCCCAAGTTCACTGGTGGCGCCGACCTCGCCGTGGTGCAGCGAGGCGATGGTCTTCACTATGGCCAGCCCCAGCCCATGTCCCCCTGTTTCCTTGGAGCGATCGACGTCGACCCGGTAGAAACGGTCGAAGATGTGGGGCAGGCTCTCGGCGGGGATGCCCCGGCCGTTGTCGGACACGGCAACCCGCAGTGTTCCATTGGGCATGTCCGCGCGAATGGCAACCCGGCCGCCGCGCGAGCAGTACTTCAGGGAGTTCTCGACGAGGTTCCCGACAGCCCGCCGGAAGAGGTGGCGGTCGAGCGAGAACCGAAGTCCATTGGCCACCTGGTGCTCGATGGTGATCTCGTGTTCGGACGCCGGCGCTTCGTAGTATTCGACGATGGCTTCGATCTCGGCCCGCACGTCCAGTTGCTCGCGCTTGATCCGCATCGACGGATTCTCGACGCGGGCTACGAAAAGCAGACTGTCGATCAGTGAACCCAGACGCTGGCATTCCTCGAGGGACGACCCGAGCACCTCCCGGTACTCGTCCGGCGTGCGCATCCGCGACAGGGCGACTTCCGCCTCGCCGCGAACATTGTTGATCGGGGTGCGAAGTTCGTGTGCGATGTCGGCCGAGTAACGGGCGAGCCGGGCAAAGGCATCCTCCAGCCCTTGCAGCATCCGATTGAACTTCTCGGCGAGGCGGCCCAGCTCGTGGGGATAACTATCGCTGGGCAGCCGCTGGTCCAGCGTGCTGGAACTGATTCGCAACACCGCCTCGCCCATTTCATCCAGGGGACGCAATCCCCGCTGCGCGATCCACTGACCGACGAACGCGGAGGTCAGCAAACCGAGGGCGTTGGCGATCCACAGTATACGCCTGTAGCGGGCAAGCAGGTGCGTCTCGGGATCATGGTCCGCCGCGCCGTGAATCGTGAGCTCACGACCCGAAGGCGTGCTGATTTTGACCGATCTCGCTCGAAAAGCATGTCCGCCGGTGCCCGTCAGCGGATAGGGACGGTTCGGCGGGAAAGACTGGCCAAACGCGGGGAAGATCCCGCGTGGAAGGGGCTCGCCCATCTTGGGGGTTTCGGTGATGACGCGGCCTTGGCTGTCCTCGACGCGAATCAGGAATGGGTCGAGGTTCTCGGCGACGTACTCGAATCGGATGGCGTCGCGAAGCACGGATTCCATGTCCGGGGCTTCCCGTTTGATGATGGCCTCGACCTCCCTGAGCTTGTTTTCGAGCCGGTCGTCGTCATCCTGCTGGAGATACTGCTGGATTGACATATAGACCAGAACCGAGGCAGCCAGCAACAAGATGCTGGCCGCCGTGGTGTAGAAGGCGGTCAACCGCAGGGCCAGGGATATGGTTCTGCGTTGGGCCGGCGGGCTCGCGGGCTCAGCCCCGGTCTTCGAGGACATAGCCGACTCCGCGTACGGTGTGGATCAGTTTCTTCTCGAACGGATCGTCCATCTTCATGCGCAGCCGGCGTACATGAACGTCTACGACATTGCTGTCGCTGTTGAAGTTCATGTCCCAGACCTGCTCCGCGATCATCGTGCGGGAGAGCACCTCGCCCGAACGCCGCAGCAGCAGCGACAGCAGCGAGAACTCCTTGGGAGTCAGATCGAGCCGTTTGCCGGCCCGGGCCACCTTGTGCCCGGCCAGATCGAGCTCGAGATCGCCCACGGCAAGCATCGTGGGCTGTCGCGTGGGGCTGCGCCGCAGAATCGAACGTACGCGGGCCAGCAGTTCCGAAAACGCAAAAGGCTTGACCAGGTAGTCGTCGGCGCCGAGTTCCAGGCCCTTGACCCGATCGGCCACCGTGTCCCGGGCCGTCAGGAACAGCACGGGCGTCTGCAACCCCGCGGCCTTGAGGCCCTGCATCACCGACCAGCCGTCGCGGCCGGGCAGCATGACATCCAGTACGATGATTTCATACTTGGTGGCGATGGCCATCTTCAGCCCGTCGTCACCACTGGGGGTGCTATCGACGACAAATCCCTGTTCGGTCAGCCCTTTCTGAAGATAGGCGGCGGTCTTGGGTTCATCTTCGACGACGAGAATTCTCATGACGGTCTCCTTTCTGGAGCGTCGCTGGCGGCGCGCCAGCCGACACAAATAGTTTACCATACCGAACTCCAGATTGCGCCGGTAGCTGCGCTATTCACCGATGACGCCGCAATCCCGGCGGAAAAACGACTTTTCAAATAAATCATAACTTGTTTTTCACAATATAGTTACATCACACAAAGCCTATTTCCAGACGCCCGCTGTTGCCAACCGGGAAGGGCTGCTGTTCTTGCAGTGGCGGCGACCCGAACCTGGAATGACGGCCGCGGGAAAAGCACACCATCCGCTGTAGTCTCGATGTATGTAGCATGTAGCACGAAATGCGACTTGAGAATTTGCGAAATCGACTTGTCCACACTCTGCCGCGCAGACCGGAAACCCGGACGTAAGTCCAGGGCCTTTCAAACGACCCTCGAATCCGGGCGCTCGGGAATTGCTGGTGATCCTGCGGCCCGCACGCACCGGCGGACACCCTGTCCGTCCTGTCAAGAAGCGGTTCAGGTCAAGAGCCAACACTCGTCCTAATATTACCAGTAATTCATTTGCTGGGGCGATGTCCATCGATTAGGCTATCCCCTGATTCTCCATGTGGGTCTTCACAACGCCGGTCGCGGTTCTACGGTTGGAGGCAGGAACATGCATGCTCGAGTCCCTGTTTCGTTGTTGATCGGCATGAGGGCGGTGCCTCACCGACGGTTCGGGCATGTCGCGTTGGTGCTCGTGGTGTTGATCGGGACGGCGTGCGCCGCTGCCGCGGCTCCGCCCCGCGGCAGCGACACGCGACCTCAATACACACCGTTCGTCCAGTGCGTGCTGGAGCACTTCGACGCTTGGGACGCGGGCAGAAGCAATAGCCTGATGCCCGCGTCCGCTCGATGCTCATCCAAGCCTTCTCCGAACGGCGATTGGTGGCGGCCACTACCCACTGCCTCTGATCCAACAGCCAGCGTGAAGCCACCCGGCGTCGTTTTTCATCACGGCTACGCAGTCATCGGTCATGACGAGAGAAATGACATCATTCGCATCTGGAATCCGCACAGCAGAGACTCCCACCCCAAGGGGCCGCCGGGCCTCACCAATGGCTATCCCACCTCCCACGGCCGGTTTGAAATGCCTCTTGATGATTTCTGCGCGGTGTTCACCTGCCTGTCCACCGAAACCGCTCAGCCCTGGTCCGCGCCAGCGGCCAAGTAAGTCGCGAAATGGATTCTTCCGATCAACCCTGGAGACATCAATGAAGATGGACGTCTTGAATCACCGAGTGCTAGCCCGTGTCGCCTGCCTGTTCGTGGCCGTGATTGCCTTCAGCCCGTCTGCTGGCCGGGCCGGTGAACCGCAGGCGCGAACTGCATTGCAGGGGCATACCGACTCCGTGTATTCCATTGCGTTCAGCCCGGATGGCAAGATGCTGGCATCGGGAAGCAGAGACCGGACGATCATCTTCTGGGATGTCGCCACCGGAAAGAGCAGCGCCACCCTCAAAGGTCACAACAACGATGTTGCTTCGCTGGCGTTCACGCCGGATGGGAAGATCCTGGCCTCGGGCAGCCGGGACGCCACGACCAAGCTCTGGGATGTGGCCGGCGCAAAAGAGACCTTCACGCTCAAGGGACATGCCGACGTGGTTCTCGCGGTGGCCCTCAGCCCGGACGGTAAGACCGTGGCCTCGGGCAGCCGGGACAAGACGGTCATGCTGTGGGATGTGGCCACCGGCAAGAACACCAGCCGTTTGTCCGGGCACGCGGGCTTGATCTTTTCGGTGGCGTTCAGCCCTGACGGAAAAACGCTCGCCTCGTCAAGCAATGACGGAATCATCATCCTTTGGGATCTCGCCCTTGGGAAGCAGGCCACAACGCTCAATGCCCACCAAGGGGTTCTTGCGGTGGTCTTCAGCCCGGATGGAAAGATCCTCGCCTCCGGAAGTTTCGATAAGACGGTCAAGCTCTGGGACGTGGCCACCGGCAAGGATCTGGCCACTCTCACGGGCCACACGGATGCAGTGTCGTCGTTGGCATTCAGCCCGGACGGCAAGACCCTGGCGTCGGGAAGCGCCGATACGACGATCAAGATCTGGGACGTCGCCACCGGCAAGAACACCGTCACGCGCACCGGCCACACCGGCCCGGTGTATTGCGTGGCGTTCAGCCCCGACGGCACAACGCTGGCGTCCGGGAGCAAGGATACGGCGATCAGGTTATGGCATGTACCACCTGCAAACAGATGATGCGACAGGCATCGGCGCCGCACGCGGAATCGCCGTGTGGCAGAGGCCCGTCGCTCGAAAAACTCTTCCCGCCTGCCGGTTGGAGTCTGGAGGCCAACGGCCGCCGGGATATCCTTGCGCAATCAGATACAGTACGTCGCCACTACAACATCAGTTGTATATATAATATATATAAGTAGATTAGTAGTGCATTGACAGCACCCCAAGAGCCCTGGGGGAGCATCGGCGTGGATGCGGGAGTCGGCGCTCCTGCCAATCCCCCCCGCCTGCAAGGCGGCCGCGATGCAGGGCACGGGGCCGAGAACTGCTCGCGGCCGTGCCGGTTCGCCTGGCGCGGGGCACGCGGATTTCCGCCGCGCTCGGAACTGACGCTGAAATGGTCGGCGGAAGAGGCGACGACATAATAAGTGACTCCGGCCCGCAGCGGCTGCGGCAATTCGCCGCGGGTGCGGGGGGTCACCGGAGAACCGTCGGGCAACCCGTACGCCCGCACCTGAATCCGTGCGGACGGCGGTCTGATGCCCGCCGCCGAGCACCTGCCAGGGCACTTCGATGCCAGCAGGGTCAGCACGCACAGCGGCAGTGGATATTTCATAGTTGCGTTATGCTACAGCGCCCTTGCCTTTGAATGGTGGAACACAGGAGCAGCCCAATGACAATCCGACGCATCTCTGTGATTATCGTTCTCGCCCTGATGGTGCTTACATCTCCGGGCTGCGCCACGCAGTCGGCGGCGCCGGCATCGGGTCCGCGGTTCTACATCGTCACCGACCTCGAAGGCGCCGCCGGGGTGGACCACTGGGCGCAGACGCGCGAAGCGGGTCCGGCGCAGGATGCCGCAAGGCAATTGCCGACCGACGAGGTCAATGCGGCCGTCAGTGGCATTCTCGACGCCGAACCGCACGCGACGGTGGATGTCTGGGACGGCCATGGCCCCGGCGGACTGGTGAAGAATAAGCTGGATCCCCGAGCGCGCTACCTCAGAGAGGAACGACCGCGCAAAGCGTTCGTCACAGGGGCTTATGATGCGGTGTTGTTCGTCGGCCAGCACGCCATGGTGGGCACGCCAATGGCGCTGCTGGCCCATACGTATTCCTCCCGGACCATCGCCTATTACCGGCTCAATGGCGTCTTCGTGGGCGAATTCGGGGCGCTGGCGGCGCTGGCCGGCAGCCGTGGAATTCCGGTCGTGTTCGTTTCCGGCGATGACAAGACCGTCTTGGAAGCCCAGGCGTGGGTGCCGGGAATCGTCGGCGCGGCCGTCAAACAGGGACGCGGACTGGAAAGCGCCATCCACCTGTCCCACGAGGACGCCTGCCGTCTGCTGCGGCAACGCACCGCCGAGGACTGCCGGAAACGGGCGTCCATTCAACCCGTGTGCCTGGAGCCGCCTTATTACCAGGTTCTTTTCTCCCTGTCTGATCCCGGCGGAAAGATGCTCCCCAGCAGCTTCCTCAGGGCTATAACTGACAGCATGTGCCCAAGACCCTGGCCGCCGCCTATTCGGTTCGCCAGTTCCTGACGGGTTGGCCGTCCAGGCTCCCGACCTGCGTGGCATCACCGGGTTCATGGGCAACCCGATTCGCCTGATACCGACAACACCGGCCGACTCACGCTGCCGCTCTCCGGCCGCCCCATTTACGTCCGTCTGGCCAAAGGTTCCGCAATCACGGTGCCCAGCGCCCCCTGCGGCGCCAACCTGGCAGAGCGCCCGCAAAGATCCCACCCCCGCCGAGCCCGATACGCTCACCATTACGTTCCCGTCGCCACGCACCATCGACCGCATGGTCGCCCTCTATTATCTCCGGGCCGTCAATCCCTCCCCACGCGACTTCCAATTCCAGGTCGACG
>JBEKVL010000018.1:0-18752 GCA_049514055.1 Tepidisphaeraceae bacterium
GAGCACAAGAACGGCATCGGCGTGCATTTCTACGGCAGCGAAGGCGAAGTGCTGGTTGACCGCGGCCAGTTCGCGATGAAGCGCGGCACCGAGGTCATCGCCTCCTTCCTCAACGACGACAAGGAAAAGAACAAGGGCACCTCCTGCGCGGCCCAGGTGCAGAAGGCGGAGAAGGCATACCTTGCGGATGCGAAGATCAAGCTCTATGTCAGCAGGGACCACATCAGCGACTTCATGGCATGCGTGGCCTCGCGGAAGAAACCGATCACCAGCGAGCAGGTGGGCGGCCGGTCGGCGATCTGCTGCCACCTGCTGAACCAGGTGTACTACCACGGCCAGAAACTCAAGTGGGATCCGGCCAGGTTCGCGTTCGCGGGCGGCACCGGCGATCCGAAGTGGCTGACCCGCGACTACCGCAGCCCGTGGAGTGCGTGAGTGCTCGTGTGGGGTGGAGTGAACACGGCCTCTGGCAAGTGCCGAGCGCATCAAGACCCATTGGGGCGATACAGGTTAGCCCACGGCGTCAGCCACGGGGAAATTGGCGTCGACGTTTCATGAGCCCCGTAGGGGCGACACAATTTCTGTCGCCCCTACGGGGCTCGTTGGTCATGGGGCCTTCTCTCCCATGGCTTACGCCATGGGCTGATATCTGCCGCCCCTACGGGGCTGAAGGAGGCCGGCTCCGACGTCATTTCCGGTGCCAATAATGTTGAAGTGTTACCGGGCGTTCTTCCGATGTGAGAGTAGGCACCCTACAAGGATTGCAACATGGCCATTTCATCGATCTCCTCCGTGTCCTATTCGACGGGATCCGACAGCGCCACAATCGCGCAGCTCCAGAAGCGGATGCAGGATCTCACGCAGCAACTGAGGGACGAAACCCAGAGTAAAGACGACGCCAAGACCAAGGAGATGAAGACGCAACTCCTGCAGATGCAGATCCAGCAGGTTCAGATGCAGATCCAGCAGATCCAGCAGAAACAGCAGCAAGCCAAGGCCGCCAGGACCACGACCAAACAGCCTCCGACGCCCGCCAGTGAGACGACACGTTCCGCAAAGAGCGTCACCTCCGCCACTTCGCTCGATCAACTGGCGTAGTACGTTCCTGTTCGTGGTACCGCCTTCAGGCGGTCTTCCAAAACCGGCGGAAGCCCGTGCTCCGAACCGCCGCCTGAAGGCGGTACTACCAACTGCGAGGACGCTGGCCCTACTTTTTCGGCGGCAGTTTCGGCATCGGCGGGAGTTGCGAATCGGCGTAGTCGATGATTAACTGGTTCACCCTGGCCGACTGCTCGTCGTGTACCCACGACCCGGCATCATCCACCACTTCCAAACGGCACTGCCGCGCGATGGCGACGAGGCGCACGCTGTGTTCGACCGGCGTGGGCCGGGCCTGTTTTCCCCAGATCAGCAGCAGGGGCACTTCGACTTTGGGCAGCCACTTGAGGATCGACGAATCCAGATACCCGGTGATCAGGCTGGCGTAGGGGTGGATCGAGCCTTTGCGTTGCGAGTTCTCCACCAGCCGCTGGATCTTCTCCCGCGTCACGGCGCGCGGGTTCCAGAAGCACTGCCGCAGGTAGACCTCAAGCTCGGCCTCGCCGGCCATGGTCTCGTAGAATCCGCTGCCGAGTGTCGGGCTGCTCATCAGGAAGCGGCGGACGGCCGCCACCCAGCGGGGCGAATCCATGCCGACCGGCTCGGATCGGGGACAGATGAAGCAGAGGCGGCTGAAGAGGTTCGCCCGCCACGCCGCCACTTCGCTCACATAGGCACACGACAGGCCCGAGGAAAGCACCAGTGCCGGCTTGCCAACGACCTCGCGGAGAAAATCGAAGATCAACTCGACGTAGGTGGCGGCCTTGTACTTGATGTTGGGCGCGTCGCTGTCGCCGAAACCGAGGAGATCGATGGCGTAGGTCGTGAATTGGCGCGAGAGCGGATCGATATTGCGTTCCCATTCTTCGAGGCTGGCGCCGGGATGGATGTTGTGGATCAGCACCAGCGGGTCGCCCATGCCCTTACGCTGATAGTGAATCCGGCCGTGATGCCATTTGTAGTAATGTGAGGCCATGGGTGCTACTTCACACAGTAGTCCACCAGCCGCGCGATCTCGCTGCGCAGATCCTTGCGATGCACCACGAAATCCACAAAGCCGTGCTCGCGCAGGAACTCCGCCCGCTGGAAGCCGTCCGGCAGTTCCACCTTGATCGTGTTCCAGATCGTCCGCGGGCCGGCAAAGCCGATCAACGCCTTGGGTTCGGCGATGATGAAGTCGCCCAGCATGGCGAAGCTCGCCGTCACGCCGCCCGTGGTCGGATCGGCCAGCAGGCTAATGAACAGCAGTCCCGCGTCGTCGAGCCTGGCCAGGGCGGCCGAGGTCTTGGCCATCTGCATCAGCGACAGCGTTGATTCCTGCATTCTCGCCCCGCCCGAGCAGCTCACGATCAGCAGCGGCAGTTTCTCCGTCACGGCCTGCTCGATCGTGAGCGTGATCTTCTCGCCCACCACCGAGCCCATCGAGCCCATCATGAAGGTCGGGTCCATGACCGCCAGCATGAGCGGCCGGCCCTTGATGAACGCCTTGCCGCAAACCACGGCATCAGGCTCGCCGCTTTTCTTCTGCTCCGACGCCAGGCGGTCGGTGTAGGTTTTGCGGTCGACGAACCCCAGCGGATCGACCGGCCGGATGTCGGCGAACATTTCCTCGAAGCTACCGGGATCGACGAGTTGCCCCACGCGCGCGCGGGCCGAGATGCGGAAATGATACTGGCAGCTCGGGCAGACGTTCAGGGCCTCTTCCACGATCTTGCGAAAGAGCATCTCGCTGCATTCGGGGCAGCGGAGCCACAGGCCCTCGGGAATGCCCTCGCCGAGTTTCGGGGCGACGTTTTCAGGAGACGGCGTCTGGGTCATAGACCAGACATTCTATACGATGGCGGAGACCGGGAGAATAACCGAGGACCAATGACGAAGCCCGAAACTCGAATCACGAATGAAATCCGAATGACGGAATGACCAATCTCGGGACGCCGCTTTCCGCAGGCTTATTGCTTGTTGGTCATACGCACGGCATCTCGACATCCCTGTTGACCGCGGCCGATTTCAAGGGCCGGAAGATTCTCAACTACCGCTATAGCCAGTCGGTGTTCGCCACCCAGGGAGGGGCCAAGTTCCGGATGGGGCCGGAGGGCAAGGACGATTTCGCGTGTGGCGGAGTGCTGGAATTTCCGGGAGAGCCGTTCGGCGTGAGCGCAACGAATGTGAACTGAGGACGGTTGCATGCCGTGGCCGACGGAAGTCGCGGGATGCGTGCTGCGATGAAGAACTGCCAGTGAGGGTACTGGCAGCACCTTTTGCGCGGATGCGATGGCTGTTGTTGGGTGATTTGGGTTGAAGAAACGCCGTCCAAACCGCGTCCCGACCCCGTCCGAATTCCGTCCCAAATAAGTCCCAACCACGTCCGGAATCCGTCCTGGCTGCGTCCTGAAAGAGTCCCATTCGCGTCCTTGTTTATTGATGTAACTCGTTTATTGTCAGGATTTTACGTTGTAGTCGGCGTTGGCGTGCGGTGTCATCTTGGTGGATTTCCGGGTCGTGTGTCGGGTTCATGGTCAGGAGGCGAGACAACGGGCCATTGGTTGCGAGGATGGAGACAAAGCGGATCGAATTCGTTGTCAGCGATCAGGCGGATGCGGGGTATGCGATTGTAAAAGAGCACGGCAGACAAGATACTAACACGACTGGCTTATACTGTCAAGATATATATTTGAAATATGAGATAATTAATTTCAAATCCGACGATCCGAATTTCGAGTTTCGGATCTCGTTATTGCCCGGCGATAATCCTCTTCCTCAACTCCGCAATCGCCCCCGCCCGGTCTTTCTGATCGAAGATCGAGCTGCCGATGACGAACCAGTCGACGCCGGCCGCGCGGGCGATGCCGATGGTGTCGTTGTTCATGCCGCCGTCGATCTCGATGCGCTGGTTGGGCCGGAGCCGCTGTTTGACGGCCTGCACCTTGGGCAGTTGGTCGGCCATGAACTTCTGGCCGCCGAAGCCGGGTTCGACACTCATGATCAGGATCAGGTCCACATGATCCATGGCCGGCCAGATCGATTCGACGGGCGTGCCGGGTTTGAGCGTGATGCCGACATGGCGGCCGAGTTTGCGGATTTCCTTCGCGGCGGCCGCGGGGTCGGGCGTGGCCTCGACATGAAAGGTGATGCAATCCGCGCCGGCCTTGGCAAACGCCGGGGCATAGCGTACGGGCTCGTCGATCATGAGGTGGACGTCGAGATAGGCCTGTGTTCCTTTTCGCAGCGACGCCACGACCGGGACGCCGACGGAGATATTGGGGACGAGATGGCCGTCCATCACATCGACGTGAATGAGGTCTGCGCCGCCGCGCAGGACGTCGTCAACGTCGGCGCCGAGTTTCATGAAGTCGGCCGAGAGGATGGATGGGAGGATCATGGGGGCGGTGGATTGGAAGGGGTTGCGGTTCATGGCCGTATTGAAGCGGGAAAAGGGGAAAACGGGAAGAGGGCGGGTCCAAGGCAAAAGGTAAAAGGGAGGGGGGCAATGCAAAATGTAGAATGCAAAGTGCAAAATGGGAGGAAGGGAACGACCGGCTGAAGCCGGTACTCCGAACGAATTATTGAACGAATTGTCTTGCCGATGTGCCAAATGGCCAATACAATTATGCCATATGCCCAAAGGAGCCGTGCGCCATGGCACTCAAGACAAGACCTGCTCCGCGAAAGCCTGTAGTCGGCGGCTTGCGCACTGCCGGCGTTGGCGAACTGGTGCGGTTGGTCAAGGCCGGGTTACCGTTTGATCGACTGGTGAAGTTCCAGAAGACGGCGGGCATTCCGATGGATGTCGTCGCTCGCCTGGCCGGGATTCCTCGGCGAACGCTGGCGCGCCGGCAACACGACGGCCGGCTACGCCCCGATGAATCCGATCGCGTTCTGCGGTTGTCCACGCTGTTCGATCTGGCCACCGACCTGTTTGAAGGTGATGCCGACGGCGCGCGGCGATGGTTGGAGTCTCCGCAGACCGGTCTCGGGGGCGAGGTTCCGTTCGAGTTTGCCTCGACGGAGGTGGGGGCTCGCGAGGTCGAGAACCTCATCCTTCGCCTCGAGCACGGGGTCATCGCATGAGGCTCAGCGCCTGGCGCATCGTCAAAGCCAAACACGCCGCGTCCGCCTTCTCGGGAATCGGCGCCCGCCTCGCCGGCGGCCGCTGGAACAGTCCCGGCCACGCAGTCGTCTACACCTCCGCCAGCGCCTCGCTGGCCATGCTGGAAATGCTCGTGCATCTACAGTCCGAGGAATTGCTCAGGCGATATGTGCTGTTTGAGGTGACTCTCGACGACTCGCTCGTGACCACGGTCACTCAGACGTCTATGCCAAAGACATGGCGCAAAAGCCCCCCGCCCGCCGCCCTGCAGCGGATCGGCGATGCCTGGCTGGCGGCCGGCACGTCGGCCATCCTGCGCATCCCAAGTGTCATAGTTCCGGCCGAGTGCAACTATCTGCTCAACCCCGCGCATTCCGACTTCGCCCGCATCATCATCGGGCCGAAGATGCCGGCGCAGTTTGACCCGCGGCTGGTGAAACGTGAGAACATGAATGGCGTATAACATTGAACGCGGGAGTAGGTTGCTAAATGCTAAAAGAGAAGCAAGAAGTGCGGATCAGTGATGTTGAAGTGGCCAAGGCTGTGATTGCCCACGAGGCCGTCTCGTGCTTCAGTGGCACGGAACTGAAGGTGTCAGTGCAACCCAAAACGCTGGCGTCCTGCGTGGGGGGTGTGTTCTGGGGTCGGGCGGGGGAAGATTGGCCCGTGTCGGCGAAGGGGGAACCATTGGTTCCGTGGATTCAAATCGTATGCGACGAGATGAATGGCTTGTACGGCGCATTCCACCAGCGTAAGGCCGTGTGCTTCTTCATCCACCAGGATTTTGATGGTTATGAGGCGTGGTCCCAGCCCGATCAAGCCGATTTCGTCGTACGCGAATACGGGTTGGCGGACAAGCTTGAACCTCTGCGTCGACCGGATGTGCTGCGGGGTCATCCGTTCCATCGAGTTGTCTGGAAGAAGAGGCAGGATTATCCGGGTCTGAGCAAGTATCACGGCCTGTTTGATAAGTCGGTCTACGACGCGATTAGTGGAATCAAGCGATTTGAATATGACAACAGATATGGGCACAAGATCGGGGGATGGCCCACACCGATTCAGCGCGAGCAGCAATATCCCGGTACGTATGACCTGCAAATCGACGTTACCGAGAACTTCATGTACGGAGATAGCGGAATAGGATATCTATCGCGCGACGGCCAGCGTTGGTATGTGTTGTTTGAATGTTGCTGAATCTCGGGACTCTTGGCTACGTTCCAAGAAGAAGGCACGAAAGGAATCATCTTCCCTTCGTGCCTTCGTGCCTTCGTGGCTCAGTGCCTTCGTCCCTGCCTGTTCAATCCAGTATATCAATCGTCGAGAAGTGCCCGTTCTCCAAAAATTCCAGCGAGGCCCCGCCGCCGGTGCTGACGTGGCTGACTTTGTCGGAGAAGCCCATCTGTTCGATGGCCGCGGCACTGTCGCCGCCGCCGATGATGGTCACGGCGCCTTTGCTCGTCGCGGCCACGCAGGCTTCGGCGATGGCCTTGGTGCCGGCCGCGAACTGGTCCTTCTCGAACACGCCCATGGGGCCGTTCCAGATGACGGTCTTGGCCTTGGCGACCTCGGCCTTGTACATCTCGCGGGTCTTGGGGCCGATGTCGAAACCGCTCTTGTCGGCCGGGATGTTGCCGCCATCCACCACGCTGGTCGCGGTGGAGTCGATGCCGTCGGCAACAACCGTGTCCACGGGCAGCACGAGCTTGCCGGCGGCCTTGGCGAGCAGGCCCTTGGCCAGATCGACCTTGTCGGCCTCGACCAGGCTCTTGCCCACGGTCTTGCCCTGGGCCAGGAAGAAGGTGTAGGCCATGGCGCCGCCGATCAGCAGCTTGTCGCACTTGCCCAGGAGTTGTTCGATGACCTGGATCTTGTCGGAAACCTTGGCGCCGCCGAGGATGGCGACGAACGGGCGGACGGGCTTGCTGACGGCATCGCCGAGGAACTTGAGTTCCTTCTCGATGAGGAAGCCGATGACGCGGGGCTTGCCCTGCATGGCCTGGGCCGCGCCGAAGGTGCTGGCGTGCTCGCGGTGGGCGGTGCCGAAGGCGTCGTTCACATAAACATCGCCGTACTTGGCAAGGTGCTTGGCGAAATTCGGGTCGTTCTTCTCTTCTTCCTTGTGGAAGCGGAGGTTTTCCAGCAGGGTGACATCGCCATCCTTCATGGCGTTGACGATCCCCTCGGCCTCGACGCCGATGCAGTCGCTGGTGAACTTCACGGGCTTGCCGAGAAGTTCGCCGAGGCGGTCGGCGCAGGGCTTGAGGGAGTACTTGGCCTCGGGGCCGCCCTTGGGCCGGCCGAGGTGGCTGCAGAGCACGAGGCGGCCGCCGCGGTCGATGATACTCTTGATGGTGGGCAGTGCCATGACGATGCGGCGGTCATCGCTGATCTTGCCGCCTTCGAGAGGCACGTTGAAATCCACGCGCATGAGAACGCGCTTGCCCTTGACGTCCACGTTCGCAACAGTCTTCTTGGCCATATCGAGCTCCTGTCCTTTGAGTGTGTGCTGCCTGACGGCAGAGAATCCACCTCCGCCAACATTTCAGCGGAGGTCTTTGTCCGAGATGGCGATGCTAGGAGAATCGGGCGGAGTGTCAAGAAGGCGACTGCCTCGGGAATGTTTTCGCGGATACTCCTTGATTCACCCTCGTTTGTCGGCGACACGGTTCACTCCGCCAGCCATCCCATCTCGGAGAAGGCCATGGCCAACACGTTCCGTGGTTCGTTGAACCGGCTTGGACCTTGAACGCCGCGTCATGCGAAGAGCAGATAGTCGGCAGGTGCGAAAAGGTTGCGTCGTTTCAGCGGCCAGGGGGACTCTTCCTGGCACATCCGTCGCAGGCGTTTCATCGTGGCAGCGGAGCGAAGCAGGAATCTTGCCTCTGGGAGGGCGGGGATGATGCTCGTCCAGGCGGGGGCGGTCTGGCCAGTACGTTGGGCGAAAAGCTCGGCCAGCGCGGCTGACACGGCCAGCACCGCCGGATCGTGCGTGGCCGGGCAGGGGACTTGCGCAAGCGATATCCCAGTGCCCAGCCAATCTTGGATCAGACTCCGTAGAGCTAACGGATCACCATCGAGCGCAGTCCGAGCGATTTCTTCAAGGCTTGCCATATAAGTCCTCCCACAAATCGTCGAAAGCGTAGGTGGCCTTCAACTCTCTGCCGGGCTGCAGCAGCGGCTTGATCCGTTCCCAGATTGTTTCCCGCGACTCGTTCAACTCTTGCAGCAGGCGGCGGGCATCGGCAATATCCACATCGTCCCGCCACCAAGAAGCAACAGGTCGATTAGCGCTCCTCGCTCCGCGGCCAGTTCGCCCAAGCGCGCTAGTGCGGCGAGAATTTCTATTTTATCGATTGTCGCCATCTGTGAAGCATTGTACCGCGGTATCAACGAAACGCAGTGATCCGTTGAACAATCCGTTGATCGGTCCAAGGCTACCGAGTGCAGTCAGGGCGACCAAAGAAAGGAGCCCGCCTGCACGAATACGGGCGGGCTCATGAGAAGGTTCAATCTTCTTGCCGTGATTTGGACCGTTTCACCTTCCTCAGCACCAACGCCAACAGGACGATTGCGCCCACGCACGCCGCCGGCACGGCGATCCAGAGCACGCGAACCCAGGCCGGTTTGGGCTGCTTCTCGAGTGCCCTGGTAAGCACGTCGACTTCCGGCGTTGTCGATGCGGGGGCCGGTGTCTCCTGGAGCGCGAAGGTCTTTCCCTGTTGCAACGCATAGAGATACTTGTCGGTCGCCACGTAGACCACGCCGTTGGCCGCGGCGGGCGAAGAGACCATGCTCTCATGCACTTTCGACTGGCCCAGGAGTTTCTTCTCCTTGCCCTGTGCGAAGACAAGCAGCCCGAAGCGGGCGGCCACATACACCTTGCCGTCGGCCAGCATCACCGAACTCCACACCAGCGAGGCATCGTGCTGCCAGTAGAGCCTGCCGGTGCCGGCATCAAGGCAGAAGATCTTCCCCGAAGCATCGGCCGCGTAGACCAGGCCGTCGGCCACGGCCACGGTGGTGCCGGTGCTGCGGATGTCGTCGAACGACCAGACCTTCGCCGTGGCCGTGATGTCACCGCTGCCGGTGGCGTCAAGGCACAACAAGCGGCCGGGGCCGGCTTTGTCGCCACTGTTCTTCAGGTCGTTGCCGATCGAGACGTAGATGTGGTTCTTGTGGAAGACAGGGGTGGCGATGACCTCGGCTCGCTTCAATTTTGGTCCGGTGTAATCGGCCGCATAGGTGGCGGCGAGGCAGTCGAATTTCCACACCCGTTTGAGCGCTCCCGGTTTCCCGGCCTCGCCGGGAGCGAAATCCGGATCGAAGGCGTAGCAGCTTCCGTTGCCGGCGCCGTAGAAGAGCAATTCCTTGCCGTTGACCGTGCCCAGCACTGGCGAGGCGTGGGCTCCATGGAACGTCTGGTCGAAGATGCCTTCCTTGTCGACGGCCAGCAGCTTGCCGCTCTGCTTGTCCAGCACGATCAGGCTGGGCGACTCGTAGCTGGTCTTGCCGGACCTGGCCTTCCACTCGTCGATCGCAGTCTTGCAGCCATCGTTCGCGTACTCGCTGATGGTCGAGCCCGTGGCGACATACAACCGATCGCCCCGGACCAGCGGCGAGGTGCTCTGGGCGTTATACGGCCAGCAGTTGACTTCGCGAAGCATGTCGTAGCGCCAGAGGATGTGGGCATCGGTCGGCTCGGGCGCGACGGGAGTGCCGGCAGTCAGTTCCAGGATGCGCCGGCCATCGGGGGCGATTGCGAAGGGGTTGGCGCAGGTCCGGTCGGTCATGAGCAGCTCGAGGTCTGCCGCCGACGGACTGCGGCCGGCCAGGCCGTTGACGTCCAGGCAGAGCACCTCGCCGTGGTGGCTAAGAACGTAGACACGGTCGCCGTCCACAGCGGGCGTGGAGCAGACGCCCCAGGTGCGGTTGACCAGGCTCGGCCAGAACGGGGAGCGCATCCGCCAGAGCAGTTTGCCGTCTGTTTCCTGGAAGCACCAGAACATGGCCGTATTTTCGGACTTGGCGGCGCCGCCGATGAACACCTTGCCGTTGGCGACGACCGGGCTGCCGAACGTGCCCGCGCCCAGCCGGGCGACCCACTTCACGTTCTGCAAGGGAGTTCCGCGCGGCTTGCCCGAGGCCGTGTCAAACTGCTCGGGCAACCCGGTTTCGGCGGAGACGCTGTTGCGGTCGGCGTGGCCGCACCATTGCGGCCAGTCGGCGGCGCGGGCGAGGGTGGGCAACAGGCTCAGCGCCACAGCCGCGAATAACAGCCACATCATGGGCGCAAAGACCGTTCCGGGCGATGAAGATGTGTCGGAGGACCGACAGCATGGGCGAGACGCCCATGCCACGAGGTTCGGGCGGCCACAGGCTCTTCTCGAATGGCTGGGCTCGTTCGCCATTATCTCCGTCCCGACATTTTGCGATGTATCTTGCATGGCCGTATCCTCCGCTGGTTTGCCGAGAGTCTGTTCGGGGTTCACACGGTTCGAAGAGCCGCCTGAAGGCGGTACTCCGAACCGTGTGAACTCCGAACAGACTACGTTTTTACCCGATCCAGCAGCATGATGGAAATCGGTCCGAAGACCAGCACGGGCATCCAGGCGAGGAATGCCGGCCAGAAGTCGGCGAGGTTCGCCCGCGCCAGGAAGCCGGGCACGGTATTGGCGAATTGTTGGCCGGCGAAGGCGGCCGCCAGGCAGAGCCCGCACCAGATGATGCACTTGCCGGCGGCCATGCGCATCTGCCCCGGCTCGCGGGTGAGCACGCAGGAGACACAAAGCAGCAGCAGGATCATGTTCAGCGATATTTGCGCCACGCCACGGAAATACTTCACGCGCAGGAGATTGTTCCGGCCATACGACCCCGGCCGGGCCAGCAGGTCGTCGATTCGTTTCAGTGAAAGGAGCTCGACGAAGTTGCCCGAACGGTAGAGCTGGATTTCCTCGGGCGTGATGCCGGTGGGCTGGCTGGGGTCGAGGGGATAGGTTTGTATCGCCTCGGAGACGATGGGCTTGTTCTGATGCGGCGAGAGGTTGCGGTCGATTGTGCCGCCGGGTTTGTAGTCCTTCGGGCCATCGTGGGTGAAGAGTTCCCAGCAGTGCCGCTCGGCGCTCCACAGGCCCAGGTCGGCCTTGATGTGGCCGAGCGGCTGATTGTCGGCGTCGATCAGGATGATGGAGAGGTAGTCCATATGCGGACGGCCGTCGGGTGGAGTGGGCAGGTAGCGGCCGACGAAGACCTTGGCCCCGTTGGCGTCGTCGCGCATCGCCGAGATCTGGAAGGCGGACGCGTCGATCGAGGCGCCGTAGTTATGCCTGCGGGTGAGTTGCGGGATGATGTTGGGGATGATGTATTCCTGGTCGATCCAGAGCAGGCCGTTGAGTCCCATCCCCACCACGATGATCGGCAGGGCGATGCGTTGCAGCCGCACGCCGGCCGACAGCAGCGCCGCCAGTTCGTTGAAGCGCACCATGCGCACGAGCGTGAACGAGGCCGCCACCACCGGGATGATTCCCGAGAGCTGGACGAAGAACTGGAACATCTGGTAGAAGTAGAAGTCGGCAACGTAGTGGAGGAAATTGAGCAGGGCGGGCAGGCCGGTCAGATCGGGCCGGGCGTTGATCTCGACCAGCTCGTCGAAATTGAAGATCATGTCCAGAACGACATACATGCCCACCAGAACCAGGAAGCTGATGAGGTAGTTCTTGATGAAGGAAACGGCGATGTAGCGGTCGAGCAGTTTCATGGGCTACTGTTTCCTCAGCCAGACCAGCAACCCCGCGGCCAGGGTGCCGACGATGGCGTTGCCGCTCCAGATGATCCCGAGTCCCATGCCGAGGTTGCGGGAGTCGCCCTCGGCGACATGCTGGCCGGTGACCATCAGGGCGATGCACAGGAACGCCGGAACGACCGAGATCGCAAAGGCCGACAGGAAGTTGCCCGCCTTGAACATCATGCCCATCGCCGCGCCGACCATCACCAGGATGAAACAGGAGACGGCGAACGACGCGCGGGCGTGGATTTCGGCGTGGATGCTCGTCTGCAACTGCTGCAGCTTGCGCTTGAGGCGCCACGATTCGCCTGATTTGCCGACGTTCGTCAGGTAGTAGGCCGGCGGGCGGGCGGAGATCTCCTTCAACTCGGCGGGCAGCGGCGTCGTGATGAACCGCGGCACGCTCGCCCGCGCGGGGCGGATTTCGTCGGTGCCGATCAGCACATCGTCGAGCTGGAAGACGATGCGCATCCGTTGGGTGGACAGGTCGGACTGGAACTTCAGGGTGAGGTTGCGGGCGTCGTCGGTGCCCGTGACGATGCCTTCGCGGGTGTGCAGGAGGCGGATATCCCGCGTCTCGCCGGGGGAGAACCAGCTCAACCTGTCGATGCCGCGGAAAGGCGCCCGGATGCCCTTCTGGAAGACCACCGTGTAGCCTTCGTCGGTGCCCGAATCGAAATGGAGCTGGCGCCTGGCCGCGAATTCCTTCAACACGAGGGCCTGGTAGGCGAGCTGTTCCTCGCCCATGGTTATTGTGTTGTAGAGGGCGCGGACATCGCGATGGCCCAGGGGATCCTCATAGAACTTCTGGAGTTGCCTGATCGTCATGAACTTCGGGTTTTCCTTGATCGGCGAGGGCAGCGGCAGGGGGCCGACGCTCGCGGCTTCGACGCTGGCGACGCTGGCTCCGGTCAGGTTGCGGGGGAACATCGAGCCGTCATCGAGATTGGCGAAGAACTCCAGACCCGCGTCCCCGCGGTGGATCACGACCGTGGCCGACCGCGCCGCGTAAAAGTCGGACGGAATCGCCACCGGCGTGGTCCCACCCGAGAGGGGGTCGGGCTCGTTGGTCAGTTCGTAGAAACAGAACATGGGGTTCTTCAGCACCACGACTTCGTCATCGGGCTTGTCGGGCGGAGCGGGCATGCGCCAGGCGCTGTCGGCGTAGACCGTCGCGGCCGGAAGCTTGACGCGATGCTCCCGCTCGATGCTGCGGACGAGGATGTCGGCCAGGCTCGAGAAGGCGACTTTCTCGACCTTCAGCGTGTAGTGCGGAACCACGAAACAGAGCGACGCCAGCGCCACGAGGGCCAGCACCAGCCCCATGATGAACGCCGGGATGGTCAGCACCGGGAAACTGATTCCCGTGGCCCGGCAGGCCGTGATCTCATTGTCGGCCGACAACCGGCCATAGACCACGGTCGTTGCGAACAGGGCGGCAATCGGCAGCGCGTAGGTCTGGGCCGCCGGCATGAAATAGGCCAGCATCTTCAGCACCTGCCCGCTGGTCAGGCCATACTGCATCAGCGGTTTAAGCAGCCCGCCAAAGGAGATGATTCCGGCCAGCACGCCGAGCGTGAGGAAGAAGACCTTCAACAGGTCGCGGAAGATGTACCAGAACAAGGTCTTGCTCATGGAGAATCAGGCGGCGGTTACGAAGTTGCTCCCACGGCGTCGGCCGACGGGGATGAGTTGGCGGCCAACTGGTCCGCGACGGCGGCGGCCAGCCGGGCGATGCCATCGTCGATTTGTGCGATGTCGACCTGCCCGAAAGAAAGACGCAGATGATTGGTCGGAACGTGACTCAAGGCCTGGAGAGGTTGCAGTTCCGTTGAACCACCACGCCCGGCATTCAGAGCGTGCTCGCGGAGAATCCGGCTTTGGACTTCGAGGCCGGATCCCTCGCGAGTACGCTCGGGATGACAGTTGTCGGTCGGAACCGAGTCCGCGGAGCAACCCTTCTGCATACAGTATTCACCGGGCACGTAGATCACGCCGCGTTCGAGGCAGTCCTCAAACAGGCGTCCTTCTCGCGACGTGCGGATTCCCTGGGGCAGCGTGACCCAGACGTACAGCCCGCCGCCGGGGCGCGTCCATGACAGCCCCGGCACTCGCGGCATGTGTTTCTCCAAGGCGGCCAGCATCGCATCCCGTTTCTTGCGGTACTCGCGGTGCAGCCGCTGGACGTGCCGTGCATAGGAGCCGTCGCGCAGGGCTTCCAGCGCGATCTGCTGGCTGATGTTGGCCGAGCCGAAGTCGTGCGAGCCTTTCTGGTGCAGCACCGCCTCGTGTACTTCCCGCGGCAGGACGGTGTAGCCGAGTTTGATGCCGGGCGCAAATGGCTTGGAGAACGTGTGGGTGAGGACCACGAACTGGTTGTCCGGATCGAAGGACTTGATGGATGGCGGGCTCGCGCCGTCGTAATTGAGTTCGCGATAAGCCGCGTCTTCAAGGATGAGGATGCGATGCGAGCGGCTGTGTCCGCGGACGATGTCGAGCATTCGGCGGCGGCGCGGCAGCGACAGGGTCAGCCCGGTGGGGTTGTCGAAGAAGCTGGTGCAGTAGACGAGCTTCACGCGGCGCAGTTGGCCGGCAGCCTCGATTCGCCCCAGCAACCGGTCGAGCGCTTCGACGTCCATGCCGTCCTGGTCCATGGGGACGGTCATGACACTTGCCCCGAGCGTTTCCAGGGCGCCAGCGAAGACGAAGTAGGTGGGGTTGCCGCAGATGACGATGTCGCCCGGATCGACCAGCGCGTCGGCCACCAGGTACAGCATCTGCTGCGAGCCCGTGGTGATGAGCAGGTCGTCGGGGTTCAGGCCAAGCTGCTCCGGCGTCTTTCCCTCGAGCCGGCAGATATGGGCCAGAACTTCCTGGCGGAGGGCGGTCAGGCCGATGGTTGTGTCATATTGGAGCGTGGCCTGGGCCCGCTTGGGGTCGGAGAATATCTTGCGGGTGATGGCCAGGCATTCATCGACCGGCAGCGTGACGGGATCGACCAGGCCGGCCGCGAAGGAGATGAGGTTGGGGTTGGCGATGACGGTGGCGATGAGCGTGGAGATCGGCGACTCGTGCGTGCGCCGGGCCTTGGCGGAAAGGAGAATGGGCGGTTGCTGGCTCATGTTCGTTGTCCCCATGCCATCACACAGGGTAAACCAGTCATGTTACCGGGAAAGCGGAGGTTGCGAAAGCGGCGAGACTCGTTGGCGAGAATCGTTGGTGGTGCGTCCGGGGTACACCGCGATTTGGTTGCAATTCCGTGTTGGCGGGCATGCAGAGCAATTATCTGAGTACACACGAGAAGCCCCGGTCAGGAGGGCGCGGATGCAGGTTGGGGCGGCGGAGCCAACTGCGAAGGGCCAGAGGGCGGGGCGGGCGGGGTTGCGGACGACGTGAAGAAGAGAATGTTTGACGCCGCTGGTGTGGGGGATGCGTGGCATAAAGGTTTTCCTGGAAGCGGGTTATGGGCCTGTGGATGATGGATGGGGTTGAAAAAAGCGTGGCCAAAGCGTGTCCAAAACCTCCCCAAAATCACCCCATGGTAGTCTATCGCGGTGGAAATTGCGGTGCAGGCTGGAAGCATGCACCACAACCGCAATGCCATTTGAGCCGCAATGGCGTAGCGTGTGGATCGCGCCGGCGTTGAGGGTTGTGGAAGGTACGCGGGAAAAAAGATGTTTGGAGGGGTGTGGTTTCGAGGGCCTGAGACATAAGAGGCTGTTCGCAAAGTGGTTATGCGGCCAGGGGCGTCGGCAAGTGGGGTAAGAAAGCTGTCCTTTTCAGGTCCAGAAGCCGTCCCGTTCAGTCCCGCTCGGTCCCGTTGGGTGCCGGCTGCATCCCGATGGGTTCCAGGTGAGTTCGGAAGGGAGCCGTGAACTTGAGTGAATGGCGAAAACCGAAACTCGAATGACGAATGAACCCCGAAGCACGAATGAACATGGGTGTGGTCGAACATCATATATCGCTCCTCCCTATTGTCCGTGGCGCTGCGCGCGCGGGGCGTTTTGCGCGCAACAGCGCGCAGCGCGAAATGGGGGTTCACGCTGTGGGGGTGTGATTTGTAAAAATGGAAATTCTCTGGCGCGCGCAACACCTGGGCGCAACAGTGGAAATGCAAGTTGTGGGTGGATTTGGGGTTAACCGCGGAATTGGCAACCGGGCAGAGAGTGGGGAGACGGGTATGCCCGTCTTTTCTGGCAAATGCCACCTGCAGCCGCGCCATCCGAGCTATCTGCGGTTAATCATCGACCGCCAACGTCCCTTCGTCGCTCCGTCGTCTCGTGGCCGGGATTGTCGCCCGATAACCACAAACCGCGGTTATCCGGACCCTGGCGCGGTTAAGTCCGGCCGGTGTATAAGCGACATTACCTCTGGCGGATATTCTCGCATCCGCCAGGAGTTTGCCCGTGAGCCTTTTCGATGTCATGACCGTCGCCGCCTCCGGCATGAAGGCCGCGGAGACGCGGCTGAGCGTCAGCGCCAACAACGTGGCCAACGCGGACACGCCGGGCTTCAAGGCGTCCCGCGTGGACACGGTGGAACTTTCCGGCGGCGGCGTGCAAACCGTCATCTCCCGGGACAACTCCGCCGGCCCGGCCAACCCCGACGGCAGCGAAGGCTCCAACGTGGACCTGGCCGCGGAACAGGTGGCCATGGTTCGCGACGCAACTTACTACGCCGCCAACGCCGCCGTTGTCAAAGTGGCCAATCGAATGCTCGGCTCGCTGCTGGATATGTTTGACACCGATGACAGGCACAGCCACAGGCATCATTACCTGTAGGGTGGGCAGTGTCCACCCTACCGAACCATGTGTAGTGTGAACACTGCCTGCCGGGTTGCACCCCGTGGTGGGCAGTGCCCACCCTACCGAACCTCCACCTGGCCCTTCGCTCTGATGTCGCCGGACGAGCTGCCGACCATGATGTCGAACCGCCCGGGTTCCACGAGAAAGCCGTGAGTCTTCTGGTCCCAGAACGCCAGCTTCTCGGCCGGCAGCGTGAAGGTCACCGTCTTCTTCTCGCCGGGGTTCAGCGTGATGCGGTCGAAGCCGCGAAGTTCCTTGCTGGGCCGGGTTACGCTGCACTCGACATCGTGAACATACAGTTGCACGACCTCATCGCCTGCCCGCCTGCCCGTGTTCTGGACAGTGACGTTGACGGAGACCCGGCCCGTGGCCGGGATTTGTTGGGCGCCGAGCTGCAGGTTGGAATAAGTGAACTCCGTGTAGCTCAGGCCGTGGCCGAAGGCGAACAGCGGCTCGCCCTTGACGTACATGTATGTGAACCCTTTGGAGACATCGTATTCATCGAGCGGCGGCACCTGGGCTTGGGAGGCGTAGACGGTGTGCGGCAGGCGTCCGGCCGGGTTCACATCGCCGAAGAGCACCTCGGCGATGGCGTGCCCGCCTTCTTCGCCCGGCCACCAGGCCTGGAGCATGGCCGGGATGTTCTGTTTGAGCCAGGGCACGGTGAGGGGGCCGGCGCTCATCTGCACGACGGCGGTTCGCGGATTGGCCGCGAAGACGGCCTGGACCAGCTTCTCCTGGTTGCCGGGCAGACCGAGCGATTTGCGGTCGCGGCCTTCCTGCTCGACCTGCGCGTTGGTGCCGACGAAGACCAGCGCCACATCGGCGTCACGGGCGATGGCAACGGCGTCGTCCATCTGCGTTGTTGCATCCGCCGTGCTGACGACGTCGCAGCCTTTCGCGTGGAGAATCTCGGTGCCCCGTGCCGCGCGATCCTTGATTCCCTGCAACGGGCTGACGGCCTGGCCGACCTTGCCGTTGTAGTTATTGGTGATGGTGATGTCGGCCAGCGGACCGATGACCGCAATCCGCTTCAGCTTGCGATTATCGAGCGGCAGGAAGTTATCGCGATTCTGCAAGAGGACGATCGACTGCCGGGCGGCCTTGAGAGAGACGGCGCGGTGTTCGGCGGACCCGATGACCTCGGGGGCAATCCTGCTGTAAGGCACCATTTCCTGCGGGTCGAACTCGCCGAGGCGCATCCGCACCCGCAGCACGCGGGTCACAGCGTCATTCAGACGCGCTTCCGTGAGTTTGCCCTCGCGCACGGCGGCGGGGATATTGGTTTCGTATTCCTTGTCTGAGAAATCGCAGCCGGCCATCACTGATTGGGCGACGGCGTCGACAAAGGTCAACTTGCCGCCGGCGTGGCCTTGCACCATGGTTCGCACGCCGCCCAGGTCGGAGACGACAAAACCTTCGTGTCCCCATTCCTGCTTGAGCACATCCGTCAGCAGCCAGTGGTTGATGTTGTTGGGCGTGCCGTTGATGGCGTTGTACGATGCCATGAGCGACTGGGCTTGGGCCTCGACGACCGCATCGCGGAAGTGCGGCAGCCAGTATTCGCGCAACATACGTTCGGAGACGACGGCACTGAGTTTCTGGCGGTCGGTTTCGACGTTGTTGACGGCGTAGTGCTTGAGCGTCGCGGCCAGTTTGAGATAGCGCGGGTCGTTGCCCTGAAGGCCGCGCACATAGGCGACGGCCATGCGGCCGGTAAGGAAGGGGTCCTCGCCCCAGGCCTCGTGGTTGCGGCCCCAGTAGGGGTTCCGGCCGATGTTGATGACCGGCGCGCGATAGATCAGGCCCTTGTGTTCGCCGGGAAACGCGGGGTCGCGCTTCCAGCCGTTGTAGATACCGCGTGCCTCGTCGGACAGCACCGTGGCAATCTCCTGGACCAGGGCGGTGTTCCAGGTGGCCGACATGGCGATGCAGGTGGGGAAGAGCGTCGTCGGCCGGTCCCATTTCACGCCGTTGAGGC
>JBEKVL010000019.1:0-18083 GCA_049514055.1 Tepidisphaeraceae bacterium
AAAATCCAGCATGGCGTTGTTCTCCTTCGATAGAGGAAGTTCTCGTTGACAACCTTCACTCTATTGGACTGAACAACGCCTTTCTCTTATCTTCCTTTTGGTTGCGGCTATGCCGCGCTGGGTACGGAATCTCCCCAAACCTGCAACACGGTCGAGGATCTTGTCTACGCCGTGATCGGGCGCAGGGAAAACGCCGCCGTTCCGCCCGCCCGGCTCGGCCCGCGTGAAACATGGTACGTTCTCCGCAAGATCATCGCAGAACAACTCGGTGTTCGGGAGGAAGACATCGAGCCGCACACGCGGTTCGTCAAGGATTTGAACGTGGACTGATTCAACCGCTCTTCGCCAATGGTGTAGTTCCTGGTGTTCGAGTACTGCCCACGGAATGGTTTTGTTTCACTTGTCATCGAGAACCACAGATGAGCAATGCTGAGCCTGCAATCCTGAGTGAATGCGAGAGGCTGTTGATCCTGGCAACCTTTTTGCAGAAGACGCGGCCGAAAGAGAAGTGGGGCGCGAACTGCGCAAAGATTCTCCACCAGGCGCTTGTCTGGGCCGGCCTGTGGAATGAGCGGCTGGAGCATGAAATGCATCAGATGGGCTACAGCGATGCCAAAGACATCGAGATCGATGGCACGGTCAGCGATTGGTATCAGACTCTGATTTCGATGACCCGCCGCAATCCGCATTCCGCATTCCGAATTACTCATTGAAGGGTGCGGAAACATGGGAAGCCTCGTTGACCCGCCGGCCGGTCCGTTGTTCACCGGCTGCTACTTGACGGACAAAGGCAGGAAGTTGGCCGAGGCGATATTTGTCGATTTCCCGCAATACCGCACCGGTGTCAAATAACAAATGACCCGTGCTCGGCGGCCCATACACTTCCCCACAACACTGTCCTTCGCTCCACGTATCGCCAATAGAAAGGACGCCTCCATGCCACACGCCCTCTCCCGTCGCAACTTCCTCGCCGCTACCGCCGCTTCTGCTGCCGCCATCGGCGCTTCCGTCCGCGCGGCCGAACCGTCCGAGCCGATCGTCGTCGGCGTCATGGGGCTGAGCCGCGGGCTGGATCTGGCCAAGACCTTCGGCTCCACGCCGGGCGTGCGCGTGAAGTACCTTTGCGATGTTGACGACGCCCGCGCCGCGGCGGCCGTCAACATCATCGCCAAACTCCCCAACCAGCAGCCCCGGCCCCTCCGCGACTTCCGTCACATGCTGGACGACAAGGAGATCCAGGCCGTCATCGTCGCCACGCCCGACCACTGGCACGCCCCGGCCACCATTCTCGCCTGTGCGGCCGGGAAACATGTGTATGTGGAAAAACCCTGCTCGCACAACCCGGCCGAAGGCGCTCTCGCCGTTGCCGCCGCCCGCAAATACAGCCGCGTGGTCCAGCACGGCACCCAGCGACGCAGCTATGCGAAGATCATCGAGGCCATCGACAAGGTGAAGAAGGGCGAGATCGGCCGGGTGGTCGTCGCCCGCGGCTGGTACAACAACACCCGCGGCGGCATCGGCAAGGGCAAGCCGGCGCCGGTTCCCGCGGGCCTGGACTGGGGTCTCTGGCAGGGCCCGGCCCCGCGCCGCGAGTTTCACGACAACTACGTCCCCTATACATGGCACTGGTTCTGGCACTGGGGCACCGGCGAGATCGGCAACAACGGCACCCACGCCATAGACCTCTGCCGCTGGGGCCTGGGCGTGGATTACCCGAAGAAGGTCAACTCGGCCGGCGCCCGCTATCACTTTAACGACGACCAGGAATCACCGGACACGAATGTGGTCACCTACGATTTCGGCGACCGCTGCATCATCTGGGAAGGCCGCTCCTGCCAGCCGCTTGGCTTCGAGGGCTCGCAGTTCGGCGTCACCTTCTACGGCCGGGACGCCTCCATCATCATCGACGGCGGCGGTTACCGCATCGTCGATGCCAAGGGCAAGGAAATCAGCAAGGCCGCCGCCCCGAGTCCCGATTCGCTGCACACCAATGACTTCCTGGACGCCATCCGCACCGGCCGCCGCCCCAGCGCCGACATCGAGGAAGGCCACAAGACGACGCTCCTCTGCCACCTGGCCAACATCTCCTGGCGCACCGGCCGCAATCTCACCTTCGACCCCGCCGCCCAGCAGATCGTCAACGACGCAGATGCTATGAAACTCTGGTCGCGGGCGTATGAGCCGGGGTGGGAGCCAAAGGTGTAATGGGGCCAGCGTCCCCGCTGGCCTGGAGTTCCAGATGGTTTGAATCGCGGAAGCGCCAGCGAGAACGCTGGCCCCACTTGGCTGCCACAACAGATGGGACTTGCCACACGGGCGAGGTGTTCACTTCCGCCGCCGCACCAGCAGGCCGCCGATGGTCATCGCCAGCACGCCCAGCGTGCCTGGCTCGGGGACCAGCAGCGGCGAACCCGGCGCCGCCGTCCACGCACTCAACAGCGGCATGTTGCCGGCGCCGCCGGTTCCGGCGTTCATCTGGGCAAGCACGATGTTGTAGTCCGCGATCGTCACCGCCCCGTCGCCGTTCACGTCGCCGTCGAACCAGCTCCCCGGCTGGTTCATGTGCGCCACCACGTTCGCAAGATCGCGCGCGTCCACCTCTCCGTCCAGGTTCACATCGCCGAGATACGTGAACTTGACGATGATCTGGTCGAAGTCCGTCCCATCCGAAATCGTCTGTCCATTCCAGGTCAGAATGTGCAGCATGTTGTTGTCAACTGGGGCCAGCGCCACTTTATAGGCCGGCGACGGCGAAGCCGCGCCCGTCACCAGGCCCCCGTTGCCGGTCTGGCCGCTGTTGATCCACTGCCTCACCTGCCCGTAAGGACTCGCCTGGGTTCCGTACGCCCACACCAGATCGTTGTCCTGGAGATCCACCGCGCCCGTCGAGGCGATGGACAACCCATGCACGATCAGCGTCGCCCCGGCGCCTGCCGAAACCGTCGCCGTCGCGCCCGCGCCCACGTTCAATGCCCGCAGGTGCTGCGTGGTCCCGAAGACGGCCGAACCGGGCGACACTACCTGCACCGCCAGGTTCGCGGCCGCCGCCGACCCGGCATCGCTCATCAACGTGAGCCCGCCCTCCTGCACCAGGAACGTCGTGCCCGAACCGTGGCTTTGCGGGCCGGAAATCACCAGTGTGCCGACGCCGGCCTTGGTCATGCTCGATCCGCTGCTGCTGGTCAGACGGCCGGTCAACTCGAGCGTCGCCGGAGGGAACGGGTCGTTGACGGAAAGGTCAACCTGGAAGTTCCCGCCGGTGGTATTGATCGGCACGGAAATCGCACCCTCACCCGCAATGGTCCCGCCCTTGAGTTCAATCGACGGCACCACAAGTGTCGCGGCGTACACAACCAATTCGCCCGTGGACCAGACCGTGACCGGCCCGGGCGATGTCAGTGTCGCCGCCAGCCCGGATCCATCTACCGTCAGCGTTCCGCCGCCCTGCGGTCCGGTGCTGTCGCCGCCCACGTAAATGTTGTCGGCCACCACCTGTCCTCCGGAGGCGATGTACAGCGTGCCCGCCGAGCCGGCCTTCATGCCAAGGTATACGCTCCCGTGGTGCGTCCAGATCGACCCGGCATCCCACACATTCACGGCCCCCGTGCCGTTGTAGCCAATTATAGCCTGAGACGGCACCGCCTGGGTTCCCGTCGTCAATTGCCCGCCCTGCTCGATCTGCACCGTGCCATTCCCCCCGGCTCCGTTGCCGACGAGCAGGTTTCCCGTATTGGACCATGAGGTGCCGTCGGCCAAATCCACGAACCCGTTCCCAAAAATCGGCGCGCCGGCCGCAGCGCCATCGCCGATCACGGCCGTCTGGCTTGCCAACGTCGCCCCCGCCATCAACTCCAGCGAGCCGTTGCCCCCGGCGCCAACCTGAAGCAAGGTACTCGCCGTCATCTGCGAACCGGTCAGGAGGATATCCCCGGTGCCATTTCCCTGAAACGTGCCCGTCGTGCTCCCGCCGATCGCCAGCGAACCCGCCTTGATCGTCGCTCCCGCAATCTGGTCTCCGAGCGTCGATCCGTTCAGGCCCAGGTAGAGCCCGTTGGTCACCGTCAGCCGGCTCCCCAACCCCATGCTGCTGAGGTCGGCCGCATTGGGACCGTTCAGACCAAACACCACCGTGTCCGCCGTCACCACACCGTTATCCGCAACATCAAGAAGCGCCTGGCCGGCTATGCCAATGGTCATCGTTCCGGCAACGGTTAGCGTCGAACTGCTGCCTACCCACACGCTTCCGTTGGCCGAAGACCCCACGCCGGCCGTCAATTGCGGGCAGGTCAGTGTCGATCCATCGTTCAGGTACAGCGAACCGGTGCCGACCTGGCCCACCGTCACCAGGCCGCTCGAAGTCCAGGTGGCTCCAGCGCCCAGCGAGTCTGCCGCCAGCGTCATCGTTCCATCGGCTGCCGCTCCCAGACCAATGGCCGCATCGTTGCTCGCCAGCCGGCCGCTGAATGTCAGAGAGGCCGGGCTGGTCCCGCCCACCACGACCGAGGAATTCGGTCCCGATGCGCCGACCAGCGTGTACGTCACCGCGCCGGAGTTCAATACGAGCGTGGGCGAACTGTTCTCGACAACCAGACGCTGGTTCGTGACCGAGGCGCTCATGTTGATCAGCGGAGCCTGCCCCGCCAGATCGAGCCAGACCGCGTCGCCGGTCCCCGGCGGCAACGCCGGCGCGCTGCCTCCCACCATCCAGTTGGCGGGAAGCTGAAAATCCCCGCCCGTGACGGCATCCGTGTTCTGCCAGTGATAGTCCGCCGCCAGCGCTTGGCCCGCGAATAACGCCAACACGCCCGCCATAGCCCGCCGCGATAGTCTTGTATAACGCATTGCGATTCCCATCCTCTTGCAGTTGCCTTGTTCACCCAAGGACAATATCGTTAATACTGGACGCCAACTTATGGTCTGTCAAGGAAAACTCCTGACAAAAGCGGCGGGAACGGATTCCACTTTAACTCGTTGTGCCAAATGATGTTGGATCAGATACCGGCGTTTTCTCGGCCCGTCATCTCCCGGAGTTCAGGGCAGTGTGCTCTTCGGGGTGAATTCGGTATTATCAGACGTTCTTGCGGTTACCCTTATGCTCGACCCTCGCAAGGACGATCCTGACAACAGCCGGATCCACGTCTTGGGTGAACCCGGCCGCGGCAAGTTGTTTATGACGACGTTCATTGAATCATGTGTTGAGACTGTCACCGACTCGGCCAGGCTGATCGAGCGGACCAGTCGCACCCGGCCGCGGGCCGCCCGGCTTCTGCGCATACTCCGCGACAAGCGCGACATCCTCGTCACGACCCACGTTCACCCGGATCCCGACGCCCTTGCCTCCTGCTATGCAATGGCAGTTCTGCTCAAAGCCAGACTCCCTCAGGCCCGCGTGACCATATCCACCAAAGGAAAGATCGGCGGCGGCTACAACACCGCCTTCCAGACCGAAACGGACCTGCGGCTCGAACCTTGGGATGAGGGGCAACTCCACAGCTACGATGCCGTCATTCTCCTGGACGTCCAGCCCGGGCTGAACTTCTCCCCGCTGCCCGATGACGTGCCCCCCATCGCCGTGGTGGATCATCACCGCGCGCACGGCCGCAAGACACACATTCCTTTCCACGATGTCCGCAGCGACGTCGGCGCCACATCTTCCATCATGTTCTCCTACCTGATGGACATGGAGGTGGACATCGCCTCCGACCTTGCGGCGGCCCTTCTGTTCGCCATTGAGACGGATCTCGCCGGCGCGGCCGGAAAACCGGGCGACCTCGACAACATGGCCCTTTCCAGCCTCACCCTGCTGGCCGACACGCATCGCCTCTATCGCATGCGCAACAGCCCGCTTCCGCTCTCGGTCTACAACGCCGTGCGCGACGCCCTGGTCAACGCCATGGTCTACGACGAGGCCATGGCGTCTCACATCGACCGCATCGAATCCCAGGAAACTCCGGCCGTCGCCGCCGATTTCCTCCTCCGCTACGAACGCGTGCAGTGGGTGCTCGTCACCGCCATCAGCGGCAACAACCTGGTGATGAGCCTCCGCACCCACTCCGACCAGATCACCGCCGCCGAACTGATGCGCAAGACGATCGGCCGCCTGGGCGAAGGCGGCGGCCATCGCACCAAGGCCGGCGGCTCCATCCGCCTCTCCACCGGCTCCGACACCGAAATCGAACAGATGCGCCGCAAGCTCCTGAAACGCATGCTCCGTGCCCTGGGCATTCCCTCCGCTACGCGCGGCCAGCGACTGGTCAGCGAGAAATAGTCCGCATGCCGGTTCCCCGTGTGGAATTGGCGTCGATCAGAAACCCTTGGTCACGCCCGGCTTGGCGATGGGGTACTGGCCCTTGTCGTCGGGTTGCACGGGGGCGGGCGTGTCCCAGGTCATCTTGTCCAAACCCGGAGCCAGTTCCACGTTTGATGCCATCGCCTCGTCCCAGGTCACCATCCTGCCCGATTCGGCGGCCATGCGGCCCATGATGCCGACCATCGCGGCGCGGGCGCAGCGGTCGGATTCGTTCCAGGGTTTGTCGTTGCGGATGGCATCGAAGAGCAGGTCGTGCTCGTACTGGTAGTGGTTGTGGCCGGGGCCTTTGTATTGCCAGATGATGTCGCCGGGTTCCTGAGCCCAGCCCTTGAAGATGCGGGGATTCGGCACGCCTTCGCCCAGCACGGCGCTGCCCTTGGACCCGTGGACCTGGCTACCGAAGAAGCCCCAGACATTGTCCTGGTGGCGGCCCTGGGCCATCATCCGCGTGCCGTCGGCGAAGCGGTATTCGACGGAGTAGTGGTCGAAAAGCTGGTCGGGGAAGGGGCGCACCTGTCGGCCGCCCTGGCCTTGCGCGGCCACGGGCCAGGCGTTCTTGACCCAGCAGCAGATGTCCAGGTTGTGGATGAGCCAGTCGAGCAGGAACGAGCCGTTGATCCAGGTGAAGTTGCTGTAATTGCGGATCTGGTGGGCCAGTTCGCTTTCGTTGGGCTGGCGCGGCCCAAAGCCAACGGAGCCGTGCTCGCGATATGGCCAGAGGGTGATGACCTCGCCGATGACGCCATCGTGAATCTGCTTGATGCACTCTTCCAGCGGGACATAGTGGCGGGACATGAGGCCGCCGGCGATCTTGAGGTTCTTCGCCTTGGCCGCCTCGCCGGCCTTCATCACGCGGCGCACGCCGGGGGCGTCGACGCCAAAAGATTTCTCCATGAAGACATGGCAGCCCTTCTCGACGGCGTATTCCATGTGGATTGGCCGGAATGTCGGGGGCGTCGTGAGCAGGACCAGGCCGCCGGGGCCGACGGCGTCGATGACCTTCTTATAGCCGTCGAAGTCGCCGAAGATGCGGTCGGGCGGGCAGTCGAACTTGTCGGGGAATTTCTGGGCGACGCGCTTGGCCTGGTCCTCGGCCTTTTTCTTGAAGCAGTCGGCGACGGCGAAGAACTTGGCCGGGCCTTTGGTGGAAAGGGCTTCGAGGATGGCCCCGCCGCCGCGGCCGCCGCAGCCGACCATGCCGACTTTGATGGTGTTGTCCTCGGCGGCGTAGCTACGGGCCGCGATGGCCGACGCCACGAGCGTGGTGGCGGCGACGGCGCCGGATTGCTTGATGAACCCGCGACGGGAAATAGAGGGCTTGGTGTTGTTGGCTTGCATGGTCGAAGTCTCCTTATATGTGAAAATACCACGGGCGGCCGGGATGTTGGTGGGAAAAACAGCGAATTATCCGTTCGGAGTTCACGCTCAGTGTGTCTTGCGTCTGGGAGCGCGGGGATCCTCGCCCGCTCCGAGACCCACGCGAGGGCGGCCGAGACGCAGGCCGGCTTCGCGATGTTCGCGCAGGTCGTCGGGCGTGAGAAGCATGCCCTCCTCCGAACCGACATGCTCGCTTTCCTCGTAGGCGGCTTCCTTCTCGACGGTGCTCAAGCGATCGAACGGGCGTGGTTTGACGTGCGTCTTCATAAGTGAAATGATTACACAAGGAAACACCCCATGCAAGCGTTTTCCGCAGCGAGCGTTTATACTCCTGCTTCATGATCCGCCTCATCGAAGAACTCTCGCTCAACGCCTGGCCGGCGCCGCGGCAGATGCTGCTGGACGGCTGGGTGCTGCGCTTCGCCGGCGGGTACACGCGGCGAGCCAACTCAGTGAGCGTCCTCGGTCGCGGCGAGCGGGCCATCGAGGGGAAGATCGCCGAGTGCGAGCGGGCTTATCGGCGAGAGGGACTGCCGTGTGTGTTCAAGATGACCCGGGCGGCCGGGGAGGAACTGGAATCAGAACTGGCCGGGCGGGGGTATTCGCGGAGCGAGGCTGTCAGCGTGCAGACGCTCGATTTGGCGGGGCGCGAGTTTGTTGCGGATTTGCACGTGCGTTTGGCGAGGGACTATGAGGCAAACTGGGGAGACGCCTATGCGCAGATGAACTCCGTTCGCCCGGCTCTCCGGCCGGCGATGGACGCGATCCTGCGATCGATCGTGCCCGAGCGACGTTTTGCGATCCTGCCGGCCGATGGCCAGCCGGCGTCGGCCGGGCTGGCGGTGGCGGAGCGAGGGTGGGTGGGGCTCTTCGATATCGTCACGCGCACGGACCGGCGACGCAATGGATTTGCGACGGGAGTCATCAACACCTTGCTGGCGTGGGCGAAGGAGCAGGGGGCCATGAAGGCGTATCTACAGGTGGTGACAACCAACTCGGCCGCGTTGCCATTGTATGCGCGGATGGGGTTTGTGGAGGCGTATCGGTATTGGTATCGGGTTGCGAGTCAGTAGTCAGTGGTCCGTGGTCAGTCGGGAGGATGGCGGGCAGCCACGAATTCTTTGGAGTGCGGCGGCTCGACGCCGCTTTTCCATACGCGGCAGGGTTGGCATTGAAGTTCGGCATCGTCTCGAAGCGGCGAAGAACGGGGCCGTTGCCGCCGAGCAGTACCTATGGTGTCATGACGCGGGTTGCGACGCCGATGGAAAAGCGGCGTCGAGACCGCCGCATTCCAAAGGAGGAATTCCGCGGGGTAGATTTCTGCGGCATCCCAAGAGGGAAAACCAGACAGTTGGTTCGTTGTCAATTCTTCGTGGGGTTCCAGAGTTGGTCGTTGTTGATGATGCGGATTTGCGGCAGCCACTCGGCGTGGGCGTCCCAGAAGGCCACGCACGCGCCCTTGTTGTGGCGGTAGGCCGAGATGTTGCACAGCGGCGGCGGGCCGTATTGCTCGCCGTAGAGCGGGTAGGCCGACGAGTTGGACTGGGTGACAACCCAGTCGGTGGCGTCGATGAACATGAGTTTCTGCGAGGCGTTGCGGATGTCGCCGACCTTGAAGCCCGTGTAGTAGCGCGGCGCGTCGGCGTACCAGTCGAGCGTCGTGCAGTTGTATCCGTAACTCGTGGCCACCGGGTATCCGCCGGCGACCGGGGCGGAGATGCTGAGTATGGCGTCCGGGCAGATCAATCCCAGGGGGACGCAGCCCCATGGAAGATCGCCCGCGCGGAGGATCTTCATGTAGGCCGGATTGCCCGGCCAACTCTGCTCGCCGATGGATGGCGGCTGGAGATTGGCCGGAAGCGGCGGCCAGCCAGGTCCGGGCTGGCCATAGCCCCATTTCACCGGGAGGTAGTAACTCTGGAAATCGACAGCATAAGTGTGGTTGGCCTGGGCATACTGGCGCAGCGAGGCCAGACACTTGATCTGCCTGGCCTGCCGCTGCACGGAACTCAGCACCGGCAGGAGCAGGGCGATGAGGATGGCAATGATCCCG
Source organism: Tepidisphaeraceae bacterium (assembly GCA_049514055.1). Classification (GTDB taxonomy): domain Bacteria; phylum Planctomycetota; class Phycisphaerae; order Tepidisphaerales; family Tepidisphaeraceae; genus JANYKD01. The sequence continues at coordinate 9,741 of JBEKVL010000019.1, forward strand.
ATCACCACCAGCAGTTCGACGAGCGTGAATGCGTCACGATGTTGTTGCATGGGCGAAAGACATGAACATCTCAACTATACCCCAAATCCCCGCCGGTGCCGAGAAGAAACGGCATAGCGGAGATAGCGGTCGGTGATGGACCCGGCCAGAAGACAGACAGCCATGCAAGATCACGCGCCCACCGGCGTGGCATCGACGGGTATCCTTGCCCAGGTCCGTTGTCTGGACACCAGGGGAACACGCACATCTCGGGGAGCGCGGAGAATGTTGCACCGCGCGCTCATGGCACACCGTGTACTTGAATCCAACGCTCCCGGTCAGTACGCTGCTGCCGCGATGTTGCAGAGGAAAGTGGAAGCTGAGGAAGCTGCCGTGACCAAGAACAAACCTGCGATCCTCCTCTCTGTCGCTGTCTTCCTCGCCGTCGCTTTCCTCTTGTCCCAAGTGTTCCATCATCGGCCGCCGCCCTTGCCAAACCTCAGTTTCGACGGTGATAGCCGCCAACTCCGCCGCACCCAGATCGTCTCCACCCTCGACGCGCCCATGCAGCCGGGCAAGAATGCCATCTGGTGCGCTACCTTCCAGGCCGCATGGAAGAGTCTCCAGCCCCAGTTGGCCCAGCCGCTTATCGTTGTCGGCGCTGAAACCGCCTGCGCTTACCTGAACGCCGCTGCGGACCCCGCCCCCGATCTGCCGCCGAATTCCGCCTACATCGCCTCTGGTGCTGTGGCCAAGGGCATCATTGAAACCATCGGGCGTGACTTTCCGATCCGCTTCCCCACCGAAAAGCCGCCGACGTTTCCAGCCGTGCCATCCGATTCGTACATCGCCTACGCATTCCTGAAGACGCAGGTGCGATTCTCCATCCCCTACTTCGACGCCCGAAAACCGTTTCTATTCACCGACAGCTCCGGCCAGAGCGCTTCTCTCCGCGCCTTCGGACTGCGCGAGGAAGATGCATACGCCTATTACAAGCTGCGGCGCCAGGTGGCGGTGCTTTACGGCCAGCGAGGCTTCTCTCTGAGCGAATTTGCCCTCGACCTCTGCCGCGATTCGCAGCCGGTCCAAGTTGTCGTTGCCTGCACCCAGCGCCAGGACACCCTCGCTGCAACTCTGGCGACCGTGGAACAGAAGATCGCCGCGAGCGCTCGGGATACTGCCCAGGGACAAGAAGATGGTCTTGGCCCCAACGACACACTGCTTGTGCCCAATCTAGCCTGGCGAATCGTCCACCGTTTCCGCGATCTCGAAGGCAAGTCCACGGTTCCCGGTGCATGGGTTGATCTCGCCCTTCAGGAGATTCAGTTCCGCCTAGACCGCGGCGGCATGGAACTCGGATCCGAGTCAAAGGTGGTCTACTGCCCGGTCGCGACCCACTACCATTTGAGTCGCCCGTTCCTGCTGTATGCCAAGACTCGCACTGCAACGCGGCCGTTCTTTGTCATGTGGGTGGACAACGCTGAATTGCTCGTGGCCGCCCGGCAATGAGTAGTTCGGTGGCAATCAAGGTGGGGTTCATTTTACCTCCAGCCTCACCACCTTCGCCGCGATATCCTCCGTGTAGTTCGGCGACGTAATGCGAATAGGGAACCCCGTGGCCTCGATGTTGTCCGTCTTCTCCCACTGGCCGGTACGGGGGCTGAGCCACTGTACCGTGTAGTTGCCTGAAGGGACGTCAAGTTCGAGCCGGGCGGACGTGCCGCCGCGGATGTAGAGGGCGTAGGCTTTGCCCTCCTGGCCGAGGATGCGGACGCTGGAGTTCTGCGTCTTGCCGCCGACCAGAGGCATCGTTACTTGGCCGTTGCGGAGGATGCCGTTCATGGGCTTGAGTTTCACGAAGTCGAAGCCGTCGATGAACCGGCGGAGGTGGCCGAGTTGCTGGCGAAGTTCGGGGCTGCCGCCGCCGGGGCTCTTGAAGTCGCGGAGCGTGCCCGTCGGCGTCTTGGGCGTGAAGGAGTAGTCGAGCGAACTGTAGATCGCTCCGCCGGCGAGGATGAACTCCCAGCCTTCGGTGCGGTAGAGCACGTCATCCTTGCCGCGGAAGCCGGTCTCGTCGTCAGCGATCACCCGGCCGGTGGCGTAGTTGTCATCGACCGTGTCCGGCGGCGTGGCGTAGTGGAAATTGAGGATGCTCACCAGCGGATTCGGTTTGTCCACCTTTTTCTTGCCGTTGGCGATGTTCTGGGAGATCAGGTGTTTGTTGGGTAGATCCTTCTCGGCGTCGGTCAGGGTTTGCGCGATATGGGCCTGCCACTCGTCGGTGACATTCTCGAAGTAGGGTTCGTTGCAGATCTCGAAATAGACGTTGTCGAAGTCGCGCAGTTCGGCGGCCGCCTTGCGGACGAAGGCCTCCTGAATGGCCGTGATTTCCTTGTGCTGGAGCGTGTAGACCTCGCGGCGGCCGACGCCTTTGCCGATGCCGTTGCTGTTGTTCTGCTCGTGCAGCGGGTTGATCTTCCAGAGGTCGTCGTTATAGAGCGTGCAGAAGAGGACGTACTCGACGACGATGCCGCGTTTGCCGGCTTCGCCGACGAACTTCTTGAGGCGATCCCAATAGGCGGGGTTGAACTGGGTCAAGTCATACTCTCCCTTGTTGTCGCCGGCCCAGGGGCAGACGTAGTTGACGGGACTGAGGGTGTTGTCGGTGATGCCGAAGGCGTTGGGATCCTCGCGATAGGTGCCGGAGAAGGTGCGGGTGAGGTTCAGGCCATGGTCCTTCTGTTCGTCGAGGTAGGGAATGAAGTCGAAATCGCCGTTGAGGACGGCGCCGTAGTGTTCGCCGGAGGTGATGAGGACGGCCGGCTTGTCGCGGAAAAGCAGGTAGTGGGGGTTGTCGGGATGGAGGCAGAGGGGTTTGGCGTTTTGCGCCAGTCCGTACATGGCCGGGAGAAAGAGACAGCATGCCGATATGAGACGGGTGGCGAACATGGGGGCTCCTTGTGACGTATCCAAGAGTGTTACCGGGCATGGGGCGGCGTGTTATGGTCGCGGACATATCTTAGAAGTAAAGGTCTACATGGTGAAATGACGATTGGATGGAAGGAAAGGTCTGCCTTCAGGAGGCTCTATGCGTGAGTACGTCATGCCTGCTTTGGTCGAGATTGCCCGAGTCATGGTGTTTGTCGGGGCGGCCGTCGTGCTCCTGGTGGGGACGATGGGAGTGCGTTGAGGGGCATAACGATGAAGGATAAGTTATGAATGATGAGGGGGGTTTGGAGCCGCGATCGTTGGTCGCGGTTCCCGCCGCGATGACCCATGGCGGCTACAGTGCTGAACCACGATGGGGGCTGATTTCGGCGGCCGCGACGTGGTATACTTGGCGGCCATGTCGCGGATTCAAGTCATCTCGGCCGATATCACTACACTCAAACTCGATGTGATCGTGAACGCCGCCAACACCACGTTGCTTGGCGGCGGAGGCGTGGATGGAGCCATCCACGACGCCGCCGGCCCGGAACTCCTGGATGAATGTCGTGCGCTGCACGGGTGCGCGACAGGCGAAGCGAAGATCACTAAAGGTTACAACCTGCCGGCGAAGTACGTGATTCACACCGTCGGCCCGGTCTGGCATGGCGGCAAACACCGCGAGGACGAACTGCTGGCCAGCTGCTACCGCAATTCACTGCTGCTGGCCGGGCAGCACGGCCTGCGCAGCATCGCCTTCCCGGCCATCAGTACGGGGGCATACGGCTACCCCTTGGAGCGGGCCACCGAGATTGCCGTGCGCGAAGTGCGGGCGTTTCTGGCCGCGCACGAGCTGCCCGAGAAGGTTGTGTTCTGCTGCTTTGGCGAACATGCGACAGCCGCATATGCGAAGGAGATGAGGACGGAGCGATAGCCGCCGCGCTGCGGCCGAATGACGGAATCCGGATGAGCCGCCATTCCGCGGCGGAATGACGAAATCCGAAACTCGAATTACGAATCAAATTCGAATGACGAATGACCAAAGCGCCGAGGATTCCCCGCTTGGCATTTGCCGCTTCGAGTTTAATTCGTCATTCGAATTTCGAGTTTCCTTTCGGGCCTTATTCAATCAACTCCCTCAAGTCTCCGACGATCCAATCCGGCCGTCGGAAGTCAGCTTGGCTTTCCGCCTCTTCCCGCTTGACCACACCGGTCAGTGTGAGGATGGTCTTCAGCCCCATCGCCTTCCCGCCTTCGATGTCCGATTCGAGGTTGTCGCCGATGAGGACGGCATGCTCGGGTTGGACTTTCATCCGCGACAGCAGCGTCTCGAAGAACCGCCGCTGGGGTTTGCCGAAGATCTTGGCCGGGCGGTTGGCGGCATAGCTGAACATGGCGCAGAACGCCCCGCAGCCGATCTCGATGCCGCGCGGGCTGGGGTAGACGCGGTCGGCGCAGACGCCGTACAACTCGGCCCCAGCCCGCAGCAACTCCAGCGCCACCTGCTGCCGCTGCGGTGTCGCGTGAACATTGGTTGTCGTTCCGGCAATGACCACATCGCACGGATCTTCCGGTTTCTCGGCCCAGTCCACCCGCCCGTCGAGCATCTCGCGAATCCCCTCCGTGGCCAGGTTGAAGACGTGCGGCCGCGGGGCGAATGTCTCCAGCACCGCGTCCACAACTTCCTCGGCGGCCGTGAAGATCTGTTCCGGCCGGACGTTCATGCCCATGGTCCCGAGCCGTTTTGATATCCGCTGCGAACTTGTGGTGCTGTTGGAAATGCAGGCGAGCGGAATGCCGGCCTGCTGGAGCCGCGCGACCAGATCGGCCGCTCCAGGAAGCGGATGGTCTTCGTGGTAGAGAGTGCCGTCGAGGTCGAGCAGGACGGCCTGGAACTTGAGTATTTCGGGTCTGGACATCAGGCGAGGCATCCTACCGGAAGCCCGTTCGGAGTTCACGCCGCAGCGGGTCTTTCCGCAAAACCGCACACAAGATACGCCAAAGTGTCGACTCCGAGCAGTAAGTTCAGAACGGGTGTTTCGGCCTGGGTGCGACCATTTCTCCGGGCAGGCCGTAAGCCGTCTGTCTCACCGCAGTTGTCATGCTGAGCGTACTCGCGAAGCATCTGGCCTTGGACTTCGATGCCAGATGTTTCGCGAGTACGCTCAGCATGACGGTGTGTGGTCAGGATGCCTCTATCGGGAATAGGCTCACTTCCTTCTGTGGCCCTTGCCGGGATGTGGAGTGTCTGAATAATAGCAGCACGATGCCCACCGACAGTCCCACTCCCAAGCCGCTCACGCTTGCCAACATGCTCGCGGGCAGGCCGATGGTGGCCACGGCGATGCTGTTCGTGTTGGGCATCGCGCTGCATCGTCACGTCGTGGCCGACCTCGCGGCCGCGCTGGCGATGGCCGTGGCCATGCTCCTCGCCGCCCTGCTACTCCGGCACCGTGCGGTCATTTCGGCCATATTCCTGGCGGTGGCATTCGGGACGCTCGGGCAACTCGCCGGTCGCATCGAGACATTCCGGTTCCCGGCCGATCATATCGGACGATTCACGCCGGACGCGCCGCGGGTCGTTCGGATCGAGGCCAAAATCGTCGATCCGCCGCGGCTGCTGACTTCGCCTATGAACGAGCGGCCGTTGCCGCCGAGACAATCGACGCAGGCGGAGGTGCTGCGAGTATTCACCAAGAGCGGCTGGCGGAGCGCCTCCGGACGGATCGTGGTGCATCTGCGCGACCCTCATCCGCGGCTGGCGGTGGCGCAAACCGTGCGGCTGGCGGGCCTGCTGTCGCGGCCGGGCGGGGCGGAAAATCCGGGGGAATTCGACTGGTCCGACTACTATCGACGACAACGTATGCTGGCCAGTATTTCCGTGCCGCATATCGAGAACATCGAGATCTTGCGGGCCGATCCACCGGGTCTGCTGGATCGGCTGCGGGCGGCCGCCCGCGTGTGTCTGGAGGTCGGGTTCACGCCGCCGAAATCGACGGATCACGCGCTGTTGCGGGCGCTGGTGCTGGGCGACACCGATTCGCAACTTCGCGACATCCAGGCCGAGTTTGTCCGCACCGGGACCAGCCATCACCTGGCCATTTCCGGAATGCACATCGCGATCGTCGGCGGACTGACGCTGTGGTGTTTGCGGTTGCTCGGTCTGCGGCCACGGGCGGCGTGTATTACGGCGTTGGCAATCGTGCTGCTCTACGGCGCGGTGGTGCTGCCCAATCCGCCGGTGGTGCGGTCGCTGCTGCTCTGCATGGCGATCGGGCTGGGGATGCTCAGCCGGCGCAGCATCGATGCCGTGCAGCTTCTGGCCGTGTCGGTGCTGGCGATGCTGGTGCTCGATCCGCTGGATCTCTACAACGCCGGCTTCCAGCTCTCTTTCGGGTCGGTGCTGGGGCTGATGCTCTTTTCGCGACTGGTCATGCAATGGATTGCGTCGTTCCGCGACCGCGATATCGCGCTCGTGGCCGACTTGCGGCCGCGGTCGTTCTGGCGGTCGGCGTGGTTGTGGCTGCGGCACAATCTCACGGAGGCGGCCGTGACGTCGACTGTGGCGTGGCTCGTGTCCGCACCCCTGATTGCGTGGCACTTCAACCAGCTCAAAGGCTGCTTTGCTCTTTTGTCGTTTCTCCGGAGGAGGGGAGGTAGCATAGACTTATGGCAATTTCGCCCTTGCCGATGACGATTTTGTCAGTAATGCTATCGACGATTTTGCGTTTTTCGTCGCGGTTGAGGGAAGGCCACCGGTCGTAGAGATCCTTGGCCTCCGCGAGGATGCGGTCGGCTGACAGATTGTTAATCTTCGATACGTCGATTTCTGCCTGGAGGCGGGGGAGTTCGTCGGAAAGTTGCTTCTGCCGCGCTTCAAGGGGCTTGTAGAAACGGGCGAACGCCTCCCCGGTCAGTTGCTCGTCGACGTATAGGCGGTAGACACGGTCGATTTCCGCCTGGAGTTTGGCCTGCTCGGCGTCCAAGGTCTTGAGGAGTTCCTCCTTGGCGCGCAGTTGGTCATCGGCCTTGGATATCTGGTCGGCTATTTCGGTCGGCGAGAGGAAGAAACCCTTGAGTTGCTCGTAATAGATGGCCTCCAAGTCCATGACTGGGATCTTGTTCCAGCACTTCTGGCAGACGTATTTGGAACCGGTCGTGCGGACGTACATCCTGGTTCCGCAGTGACAGTAGACGTATCCGGCAAACAGGGTTACGGGAAGGCGACCCCGCCGCTGCCACTTCTGTCCAACCTCGCCAAGAATCCGGTTGCATTGACTCCACACTTCTTCGGTCACGATGGGCTCGACCTTTGTCCAGACCCAGTCGCTCTCGGGCTTGACCACGCGCAGGAGGCCTTTGCCTCTCTTGTTTGTGGTGTAATTTGCCCGGTGCATGCCTTTGGCGGTAGGGTCGCGAAGCAGGCAATCGACGCTCATGTCGCTGAAGAGCTTGCCCTCCCGCGTGCGGTAGCCACGCTGATTCAGGATGCGGGCCACGGTCTTCTTTCGCCGGTGCTCCAGGTAGAGCTCATAGATGAGCTTTCGGATCGGTGCTTCGTCAGGATGGATGACCACTTTCTTGTCCTTCCACTGGTATCCGAAGCTCACCTTGCCGTTCATCGGTTTGCCCATCTTGGCCCGCACGATGACCGAGGCGCTGACCCGCTCGGCGATCTCTTCGCGCTCCCACTGGGCCATGGCGGCAATCATCGTGTAGAACAATCGCCCAGCGGGGCTGGACGTGTCGATGGCTTCCTGGAGTGAGATCAGATCGGCATTGAGCCCGCGGAAGATGTCGGCGAACTCCAACAACTCCTTGGTGTTTCGGGCAAGCCGGGCAAGTTTCGAGAAGATCAAGCCTGAGATGTGACCGCGTCGGAGGTCTTTGAGCATCCGCTGGGTTTCGGCATGTTCCATCACCGACTTGCCGCTGACGGCTTCGAGGTGATAGACCTCCTTGACCTCCCAACCTCGCGATTCCGCGTAGTAGCGTGCGCGCTTCTCGTGGTGTTCGGGACTGTCGCCGTGGGCTTGGTCTTCGGTCGAAACCCTGATCCAGATGCCAACCGCCTTGCGGGGTTGTGGTTGCTCGGTCTTCGCGTTCACGGATATCCTCCTATCTGTCTGGCAGTGGGGATTATACGCTGCCGTGTCCGGTCGTGCTCCAATCAGTTGATCCGTGAGAGACGCCGATGGGCGAGTATGTGATCGCGACGGGTGATTTTCTTCCTAACTCGTTGGTGCCTCGCCAAGCGGGTGCCCGCAACATGTGCGTGTGCGGAGCGTGAGCGTGCGTTAGCTTTCTTCGGTTTGTTTTGGACCCTGGAAACTGTTTGTGAGCCAACGGTTTCTGGCCAGTGACACGCCGGCCGCGCCCATGCCAGGCGCGGCCGAACCCGTCAAAAACCCGTCGCTGTCGCACTGGCGGAGACGTACT
>JBEKVL010000020.1:0-18053 GCA_049514055.1 Tepidisphaeraceae bacterium
GTAGGCCGGCAGCGGGGTTACGCCCAGGCGGGTGAGACCCGTGTTGACGGCCAGATCGTTGGGGTTCAGCCGATGCGCCTGAAGCAGGTAGTACGTTGCCTCCTGTCGCTGGCCGAGCGGATCAAGAAGGTAGAGGCCCGCTTCCTTGCGGATGTTGAAGTCCCAGGTGTCGGTGAGGGCGGCCTTGCGATAGCTGATGATGGCGTTGTCCGCATCGCCGCGCAGGCGGTGGCACTTGGCCAGCAGGAACCAGTTGTTGGCCGTCGGATTCTCCCGGGCGCGTTTCTCGATGGCGTTCAACTCGCCCTCGCGGTCGTCATACCGCGCCACGGCCGAGGCATAGGTGTCGAGGAGAATCTGGCGGAAATCGTCGTCGTGCCTGGCCCAGGGCAGGGTGTCCATAAGTTCCAGGGCAATCTTGTACTGCTGGAAGGCCGACTGGTGCTGCTTGAACTCGTCGTAGCAGACGCCAAGATAGAACTGCGAATTGTAATCGCGCGGGTCCTGTTTGACAGCATCGCGGAACGAGCCGGCGGCCTCATTGTACATCTTCTCGCTGTAGAGGCGCATGCCCTCCTCGTTGGAGCGGCGGGAAGTCGTGTAGACCTCGGAGCAGCCCGAGAGCAGCAGGAAGAACGAAACCGCAACCAGTGACGCTAGGGATCGGCTGAATGTCCGACGCATGGCTACCTCCGTGTAGCAGCCCAGTTACCCGCCCCGCGGTTGACCTGTTCCATCAGGTCCGGCGAGAGCGATGTTCCAAAAGAGCCTATCAACATGGCGGGCAAATGACAAGCCCGGCGAACCACGTCCGATAGCTTGTTCATATTATCGGCCGTTGAGGCCGGCTTCCTGAAGCCCAACTGGTGTCGTTTAGCCCGGTTCTTGGAAGACCAGAACCAGAGCTACCAGCTATCCTCCTTGCAAACCCCTGCCCAAATGTCAGACTGGTCCTCTCATGATCTGTCAAAGACTATTCCCGCACCGCGGCGGCCCCGCGCGACTCGCCTGGCTCATTCTGACTCTGCTGCCGGCCTTCTGCACTGCGGCCCAATCCACCGCGCCCGTCCCGCGCCCGCACAACATCATCCTCATCGTCTGCGATGATCTCAACGCCGAACTCGGCTGCTTCGGCAACAAGGTCGTCAAGACGCCCAACATCGACCGGCTGGCCGGCCGCGGAGTCAGCTTCGTTCACAACTACTGCCAGTTGCCGGCCTGCAACCAGTCGCGGGCCTCGCTCATGAGCGGTCTGACGCCCGAAGCCAGCGGCGTGATGGGCATGGCCGAGAACTACCAGCCAACCCCGGCCGACCCGCCGTTTCTGCATCGGCTCTTCCAGTCAGGCGGCTACGAGACGGTCTCCATTGGCAAGGTCTTCCACGGCAACCACACGCCGGCCATGCAGCAGATCGACCCGAAACTCGCCCTCCGCGGCACCGACGACCCCGGCGGCTGGACCCGCGCCCTGGATCATGCGCCCGAGCCTTCCAGCACCAAGGCCGCCTACCTCCAGCAGCATGGCGAGGCCGGACTCGGCGAGGTGCTCGAGTGGAGATCCATCCCCACGACGCGCGGCAAGCAGGAGATCTACGACATCGTGGCCGCCCGCGAGGCATGCAGACAACTCGAACTCTCCCGCGCCTCGGGCAAGCCTCTGTTCCTGGCCGTCGGGTTCCGCAAGCCGCACCTCCCCTGGTTCGTCCCCCAGCATTATTTCGACCGCTACAAGCTGGAGGACATCGTCCTGCCGCAACCCACCCCGCCCGGCGCTGGCGCCGTTCCCCAGGCGGCACTCGGCTCTTCCAGCGGCGACCACCCCAAGACCGACGCCCAGGCCCGCGAAACAATCCGCGGCTATTACGCCTGCGTCTCCTTCGTCGACGACCAGATCGGCGCGCTGCTCGATGCGCTGGACCGCCTGGACCTCTGGCAGAACACAACCGTGGTCTTAATAGGCGACAACGGGTTCCACCTGGGCGAACACGGCCTGTGGGGCAAGAGCACGCTCTTCGACGAATCGGCCCGCGTGCCGCTGATCATCTCCGGCGCGGGCGTGGCCGCCCGCGGCAAGACCTGCCTGCGCACGGTCGAAGTCCTGGACATCGATCCCACCGTGGCGGCGCTCACCGGCCGGCCGTTCCACCCGAAATTGATGGGCCGGAGCCTGGCCCCCCTGCTCCAGGATCCGGCCGCGCCGTGGGACAGACCGGCCTACACGGTCCTCGAGAAAGGCAAACTGATCGGCCGATCCATCCGCACCGAGCGCTACCGCTACACCGAGTGGGACAATGGTAATAAGGGGACAGAGCTATACGATCACGACGCCGACCCGGACGAGTTCCACAACCTCGCGGCCGAGGCGGGAATGGCCGGCGTGATCCAACAACTAAGAACGCAGCTTGAATCCCGGAAGGCGCCGATCCGCATCCTCGACACGTCCCTCCGCGGCATGATCCGCCGGAATACGGCGGCCACTGTGATCGGCGTTGCCCTGATGGTGGTCCTGGTTTCCGTCATCGTGATCCGGCGACTTCGCAGGCGGGATCCGGAAAAGACATAAGCCGTTCTTCTGAGCATCCTTCTCCTTCTTCGGCCAGCCGGGGGCACGCGGTGGGCTTTCGATGGTCAGACGCCGGGCCGTCATCGCCACGAAGTCCGCGCCGCCGTACGGCCGGCCGCGCTGGCGGCAACAGCGCAACGTCGCGGTTTCTTCTCGTCCGGCAGGCGGATGAATGATTGACGCATGAAGGGGCACGAAAGCAGGCGGATTGACCGCGGATAACTTGGATATCCCGGATCAGAGCGGTGGGTTCCGTCTTCTCCTCATCCGCGATATCCGCGGTTCTGATCCCGGGAATGGGGAGAGCGGGTCGCAAGCGGCGGCGCAACGGCACGACGAGTTCGGTTCGGCCGGCGGCGGAGCGGGCTTCGGCAAGATCGTCGGATGAATGGCATGATGCGCAGGAATGGTCAGGAGCCCTGGCCGGTGACGTAGTTTAATGATGTCCACTAACTGCGTCCCCGTCTCATTCCCCTCCAATTGCAAGGATGATTCAGTCTTTCAAAATGGGCATCTGGGCGAACCAGACGTCGATCTCGTCTCCCAGTGTGACGGCCTGTGTGCTGCGGCCGAAGGTTTCCAGTTCGTAGATCCGCCGCATGTTCAACTGGGCCGGCTCATACGCGCCGTCGGCGGCGATCGCCTTGCCATAGCACTTGCGGGCCAGCCGCCACTTCTGCTGGGCCTCGTAGAGCACGCCCAGCAGGTTGAAATAAGGGGCCGTGTCCAGTCCGTTCAGATCCGCGGCCTTCATCAACAGCGCCTCGGCGGTCGTGTAGTCGGCCAGCCGCAGGGCCTTACGCACACGGTCCAGCACCGCCACGTATCCGCCGTCCAGTTGCGATTCGTCGGAACGCGGTCCCGCCAGCGGTTCGGCCAGGGCGCCGGCGACGGCTCTGCGCAGTTCCTCGGGCGTGATCGGCTTCTCCAGGAAGTCGAGCGCCCCCAGTCGCGTCGCTTTCACCGCCATGGGGATCGACCCGTAAGCCGTCAGCACGATCACGCGGGGCTTCTTCGCGGGAAGCCAGTCCGCCAGCGCCTGGAGGACGGCCATGCCATCCATCACCGGCATGTTGAGGTCCAGGACCATCAGGTCCACCGGGCGCAACCGCATCTTGCCCAACGCCTCACATCCGTTGGCTGCTTCATCGACCTTGTACTGCTCAGACTCCAGCGTGCTGCGGAGCATGAGGCGGATGTTGCTCTCGTCATCGACGATCAGTATTTGCGACGGCTTCATGGTTCTCCTCCGGGCTTCGATCCGCCCGACTTTTTCTGAGGCTCGCCCGGCCAGTTCCGGCCGGATGAGTCTCTATGAGTTCCTAATGCACGAGATGTGCCACGGTCTCGACAATTCGCAAGTGCCCGTAGGTTAATGTGTTATAGTTTGCGTGGATCGTGAGGATGTCGTTTTGCTGTTGCAGGCCCGCAAGGCGTCGGGCGGGGGACATTGCACAACTGCAACGGGCACAAGCGAGTGGAAACACGGATTGCAGGCGAGGGTGCCAATAAGTGAGATGGAAGAGCGCGAGGACGCACACCTGGCAGTTGGAAATAGACGGGAAACCAATCGGCGCTCACCGCAAGGCATCGGAATCGCCGGCGCTGTCGCCGAAAGCCACGGTGCGTGTTGTCCGGCCGGTCTTGCACAGTTCGTCCAGCCGAGCCAGATTCTCCTGCGCCGGAGGATAAGGCTCAGTCATGATGGCCATGAAAGCCTCCGTAGAGCCGGGGTCCGACCGTCAGCGCGGACCACCCGACTTGAGAAGGCCGGAGAGGACGAACTGGTCTTCATCGCCGAGGGCAACTGGTTCCCTACTCGCGCCGAAGGTATACAGCTCGTAGATGCGGCGCATGTTCTGCTGCGCCGGTTCATACCCGCCATTGGTTTTGATCGCCTTACCGTAGAACTTACGCGCCAGCCGCCAGCGGCGGCGTACTTCGTGGTAGACACCGACCAGGTTGTAGTACGCCTCGTCCTCATGTCCAAGATCCTCAGCCTTGATGAGCAGCGTCTCGGCGAGGGGCAGGTTGCCGGCCCGTAGTGCCTCGCGAGCACCGTTCAGCACGGCGGCATAGCCACCCGCCGAAGCATCGCCCACGATCGGTATCGTCAGCTCGGGTGCCGGTTCCGCCAGAACCGCCTTCACCGATTCTCTGACCTCGTCCGGCGAGACCGGTTTCTCGATGAAATCCATCGCGCCCAGGCGCGTCGCCTGGACCGCCGCCGGGATCGACCCATACGCCGTCAGCACGATGACCCGCGGCTTGTCTCCGCGGCCCAGCTCCTTCAATTCCCGAAGCACGCCCATGCCATCGAGCACGGGCATCGACAGGTCGAGGATCATCACGTCCGGCATTTCCCGTTCGATCGCGTCAAGGGCCTCGCGGCCATTGCCCGCCTCGCGGGTCGTGTAGCCCTCGGACTTCAGCGCCGTCCGCAGCATCAGCCGGATGTTCGTCTCGTCATCCACCAGAAGGATATCAATTGGCTTGTTCATGGTTGACCTCCTGCCCGCCCCGCCGGGCATCATCCGCTCGCTGAAGCGTAAAACTGAATTTGCTGCCTTTGCCTTCCTGACTTTCCACCGTGATTCGTCCGCCGTGAGCCTTGGCGACCTCCTGGGCGATGGCCAGTCCCAGCCCCGCGCCCTTGACGGGCTGACCGGGCACACGGAAGAATCGCTCGAAAACTCGACCCTGGTACACCTCGGGAATGCCGGCCCCGGTGTCCTCAATGCAGAATCGAACGTCCCTGCCCTCGGTGGCGGTAAAGACGCGCACCCGTCCGCCGGGAGGGGTGTATTTCAAGGCGTTGGTCAACAGATTCGAGAAAACGTGCTGGATCCGCTGGCGGTCGGCCAACACCGGCGGCGTGTCGTCGGGAACATCCACGGACAACTCCACACCGCGGTCGTCAAAAGCCGCCTTCATCGGTTCCGTGGCGTCCGATATCAGTTGCGCGACGTCTTCGGATTTCATGTCCAACAGCTCTTTTCCGGATTCAATCCGGCTCATGTCCAGCAGGTTCTCCACAATCCGGTTAAGCCGCTCGCTGTCCTCCTGGACGGCCGAGAGGATCTCGTTCTGTTCCGGCGTCAGCGCTCCCAGCCGTTCTTCGAGAATCAGGTGGACCCCCATGCGGATGCTGGTGAGGGGAGTCTTCAACTCGTGCGACACTACGGAAAGCATCCCGCTTTTCATTTCATCCAGCCGGCGCAGATGGGTCACGTCCGCCAGCACGACGGTGACACCGAGAAGTTGCCGTTCGTCATCAAGGATGGGAACGGAATGCGGCAGGAAGAACCGCTCGCCACCCGCTTCGTCCAACACCTGGATCGCCGATTCGTACCCGCGCGACTCGACCGGGCGCAGGTCTTTCAGCGTCTCCTGGTACAGGTGATTCAACCACTCCGCGTGCAACTCGGAGGCGTGAGCATCCTGTCGCAGACCGAAAAGCCGCGCTGCCACGGTGTTGGCCATCTCGACCTTGCCGTCGGGGCTCAGGATGGCCACGGCATCCGGCAGGCTGTTGATCGCATTACGCGTCGTCTCCTGGGTCCGCATCAGCTTGGCGCGATTGGTCCGGCGGTATTCCCGCAACTTGGCGGCCATCGAATTGAAGGCCTCGGCCAAATGGCGCAACTCGTCGCGCGACTTCACCTGCACGACCAGATCCAGGTTGCCCTGCTCGATCTGTCGCGCCGAGTACGTCAGCATGCGTAGTGGTTGCAGGATGGAACGACCCATGACCGCAATGAAGATCACCGCCAGAAGCGCGCCGGCGGCCGCCAGGCCGATCATCAGGCGGCTGGCATTGTCGGCCATGGCTTTCACTCGCCCGTCGATCGGCTTCATATTATCCAGGTTCAGCTTGATGATGGCCTGTGCCCCGGATTTCACCTTCGGAACCAGCGCCAGCAATCTTGTATACGCTTCAGCGCGGGCCTGCGGCTCCACACGCCCGTCCAGGAGTCTTGCACGCGTGACCTTGTACCCATCCGGGCCGGCCCACAGCCGCGTCAACTCTTGCGCCAGTTGACCTTCTCCCGGCAGCGTGATGTTGTGGTTCTCGTCATCCAGGTTCTTGTCGAAGGTGGTGATCGCGTCGGCCGAGTTGGATCTGGCGGCATCGAGATCGTGTGCAGCCGGTGTCCCATATGTGCCCGCCAGCACTTTGTCGGCATCGTTCAGCCGCTCGAAGGCATCGATCATGGTCTGCCCATATACCACGCTCCTCCAGTTCTCGTAGAGGAACTGATCCAGCGCGCTGCGGTGCTGCCGGAGTACGGCGATGCCCAGCCCGCTGACCCCAACGAGGATCAGCAGCAACCCGCCAAAACCCAGCACCAGTTTCTGACGCAAACCAAACATGGTGAATCCTCGTTATGCACAGGGCGTGCCGGGAGTACGGAAATCACAAACCAATTCAAATACGCAACTTATGCGTTTTACGCCTCGGGCATCGCGGGGCGGTATTGCACGGTCGCAACAAGTTGCCGCGAGATGATTGCAGAAATGCAATGACTGTCGCGACTCAGATCCCGTGCTTCCTCCTCTTCCGCCACAACGTCGCCGCATCGACACCGAGCGTCTGCGCAGCTTCGTCCATTGTCTTTGCCGCCGCGATCACCCGGCGAATATGTACGGCCTCGATTTGATCGAAAGGCACGGGATCTCCGAGCCTGGGCTCTCCACCCTTCGCCTGCCCGAAGCCCGCCGGGAGATGCTCGAGCCCGATCCGCTCGCCGTGGCAGAGAATCGTTGCCCGCTCAATCACATTGCGCAATTCGCGGAGATTGCCGGGCCATGAGTAGTTCGTGAGCGCGGCCGCCGCCTCCGTGGTAAATCCCTCAATCGGCCGGCGGGCGAATCGAACAAGCATGCGCTGGGCAATCGGCGCGATGTCCTCCGGTCGTTCCCGCAGCGGCGGCAGCTCGATCTGAATCACATTGATCCGGTAGAGCAGGTCCTCCCGGAACCGCCCGGCCCGAACAGCCTCGGCAATGTCTACATTCGTCGCCGCGATCATCCGCACGTTGGCCCGCCGGGTCAACGACTCCCCGACACGCTCGTATTCCCGATCCTGTACGAACCGCAGCAACTTCGGTTGCAGGCGCAGGGGAAGATCGCCGATCTCGTCAAGAAAGAGCGTGCCGCCCTCGCTCGAAGCGATTCGGCCGGGATTGTCTCGTATTGCGCCCGTGAAGGCCCCCTTGGCGTGGCCGAACAGTTCACTCTCCAGTAGCTCCGGCGACAACGCGGGACAGGAAACGATTGCGAACGGTTTCTCCGCCCGGTCGCTCCAGGAGTGGACCGCCTTCGCCGGAACGCCCTTGCCTGTTCCGCTCTCGCCGCGCAACAGGAGCGTTGCGTCACTCTGCGCCACCTGCCGCGCCAGATCCACTGCCTGGCGCATGCGCGGGCTGGCCGAATCGAAAGTCACTTCGGCGTTGCTTTCGCCCAGGATCTCCTGGAGACCGGCCACGCGCAGTTCCAACGCCCGCAGTCGCGCCACACGATCCACCACCAAACGCACCTGCGCCGGCGTAAACGGTTTGGGCAGATAATCGGTTGCCCCTCGCTTCATCGCGTCCACCGCCGTATCGACTGACGCATAGGCGGTGATGACCACCACCTTGGTCCAGGGGCTCTCCGCGGTGATCCTGGGGATCAGGTCGAGCCCGGTCTCCGTCCCCAGTCTCAGGTCCACGAACGCCAGGTCGAAAGCCTGCCGCGACACCTGCGCAAGGGCATCGCTCGCGTTGCTGGCGGTCGTCACCCGATGCCCATCGGTGGTCAAACTGATGGAGAGCATCTTGCGGATGTTCGGCTCATCGTCGACGACGAGGATAGTCAACGCCGTATTGCCGGGATTCGTTTCCATAATGAGGCACGAATGCGAGACAATTCATTCTCTGCCAGACCCACAGCGAGTCAAGCGAGCGGCCGTCACTCCAACGGACACCGGATATCCGTGTCCGGCCCGACGATGCGCACGGTCAGCGCCGGCGACCGGTCCTGTTCGCTGTTGGCGCTGCCCCAGGCGATGGCGAACTGCTCCATCTGGAGATCGGCGTGCATTTTCTGTGAGACGCCCATGACGACTTCCGTGGCTTTCACGTCGCGGGCGGTGATGGCGATGGCATACAGGGGATTGTTCGTCGGTAGAACCACTGGATGCACCGTCTTGCCGGCCTCCTCGGCCACGGTGACGATCCTGGTCAGCAATTCGCGATCACCATCGTCGATGCCGGACTCGTGTTCGGTCACACCCTGGGTTCGCGGAGGCAACACCTTGCACGTCACCACGACCACGTCGCGCTGAGTCGTGTCGACCTCGTGCAGAATCTGCCGGAGCACCGGCAGACTGGCGGGCCCGCGGGCGGCCACCAGCACCGGATCGGTGTGTTGCAGCCCCAATGCTTCGGCCGTCACTTTGGCGCTTGTCTTCTGATTGAATTGTTCGAGGTGCTCGTGGTGCAGCCCCTTGCGGCGGCGATGGGAAATCTGCTCGCAGATGATGAAACCGGCCAGGAACACGACCGTGAAGCCGACACCCCAGATGGTGGCGGTCTTCTTGGTCGCCAGATTGATCAGCGCCGTGCTCAGCAGGACCAGGAAGATGATGGTGATGCCGATGGGCAGGTCGATCTGGTTCTGGGCGTGGGCCATGGCGGCGATCGTGCCCTTGTTGATGGCGGGCTTGGGGGCTTCGCCGTCGGCCGGGACGGCCATGTTCGGGGTCTCGGTAATCATTCGGTTGGGACTGCCCCCTGCCATGACCGGCACCACAGGCAGCATCGGCACGCCTCTACGGTGGATGCGGATGTTCAGCGGCACCTCGTAGTGCCGCGGGCTCTTGTCCTTGAAGCGCAGGACCACCATCGCCAGCGTCTTGAAGACGAACGACCAGATCACGCCGAAGGCGTAGGCTTCGCCGAGCGTGTTGACGTCGCCCCAACTGGCGACAATGGTGATCAACTGCAGGATCGCCACCAGATTTATCAACCGGTAGCTCGTTCCGAAACGTGCGTGCGGCCGCAGGAAATTCGGCGTCAGTACGCCATCCTCGGCCAGGCGGTTGAGCACGCCGTTGGAGCCGACGATCGCGGTGTTGACCGCGCCGGCGAGGATCAGGAATCCGACCAGGACGACGAAGGTCTCCATGACCAGTTTCAGCCAGACCGGCCCGGCCAGGTATTGCACCAGCCCGTTGATCAGGTTGTCGCGATAGCCGCCGTCGGTTCGTTCGACATGGTTCTTGCCGAGATCGAGATAGACCTTCTCGGTGGTGACGACGGGGATTTCGCCGGAGTCATCGCTGATGCGATAGCCGAAATCCAGCCCGTTGGCCGGGTCTTTCCGCAGGTAGTCGATCTTGACGAAGTCGGTTCCATCGTTGTCGGGCGTGTGGCCATTGAGGACAATCTGTGTTTGCACGCGTTTGCCGTCGGGGATGATCATGACGGCGAAGAAGCTGATGAGGCTGGTCAGCAGCATGGAGTAGAGGAAGATCACAAAGCCGGCGCGGAGGAGGTTTTTGAGCTTGGGCGCCTCGATTTCGCGGTTGACCTGCGCCAGCGATTCCTCGCCGCTCATCGCCAAGAGCGAGTGGCCGAAGGCGATGATGATCCCCAGAGTTCCCAGGAGCCTCGGCAGGTGCTCCAGCCAGCCGGCCGACGGTTCGCGGCCGGGCGCGCCGCTGGAACTGGTGAAGACCGGGTGCCACGGCGGCAGGGCGAGTTTTTCGGGATGCAGGAATAGTGTCAGCACACTCCAACCGATGATGAGAACCGCCATCACGGTCGTGAGTTGCATGATCCGCAACGCCTTGTCGGACGATTCGTGGATGCCCTTGACGTTGATCCACCAGAAGTAGCAGGTGATGGCGACCGCGATCAGCACGCTCAGGCTGTTGATCATGTCCTTGTGGTGGTCGGGGTCAAACTGGATCGGGTGGGCGCTGTTGCGCGTCAGGAGGGCCAGCCCGTGACCGATGAGGCCCAGGATGTACTGGGCGGCCGACACGGCGCTGATCGGGCCGGTCAGGATGTAGTCGAACATGAGCGCACTGACCGAGAGCTTGGCCAGGCTGCCGCCCATGGCTTCCTTGACGACTTTGTAGACCCCGCCGCGGGTGAACATCGTGCAGCTTTCGACGTAGACCGCGCGCACGGCGTAGGAAAAAAGCATGACGCCGAGGATGAACCAGGGCGCGGACTTGCCGATGGCCTGTTCGGAGATGCCGCCGATGTAATAGGCGCTGGAAGCCAGGTCACACAATACGATGGCCGCGGCGCGCCAGAAGCTGATGAACGCCAGGGCGACGCTGCTGACAACCAGGACGTTGGTCTTTCGAGACGTGCCCGAGTCGGGAAGTTGCGCAAGATCGAAACTGACTGACGGAAGGGATGCCATGCGATGCTCCTGCGTACACGTAAGCGTCTTCTCCGGTGGTTCAGAAGGCGGAGAATTCTTACAGAAATGGCATCAAGACCCCGTCAATAGCGAGGTGATGAGCATCAAGAAAGTATCAAGATCGGCCGGTTAAAGGCGGGGAATGTTAAAATGGGCAACCCGCAGGTTAGGTTGGACGGCCACCGACAGTACGCGCGAGGAGATCGAGGCCAAGACGGCGCGCGTCCCCGTGCCCGCGACCAAGACAGGATTCGACACGCTATCACCCAAGCATCTGCCGTTCTGGCGCGGAGGCGCGACGGCCTCCGTTCAAGGACATTTCGTGGCGGCTTGGATAACCTTCGGTTGCTTGGGACCAATCGCCGGCTTCGTCGCGTGGACCACGGGTTTGTCGGCCTTGGCTGCGGGCTTCTTGATTATTGGGGACGCAGTGATGACCGCCATCGCTGACAGCGCTGCATTTGCGGGCGATGCCGCGAGCAGCGACGGTCCGGCCGTCAGGCTGGTTCCGGCACCGAGGTTCGCCGTGACCTCGGCCAGATCGTCGGGTGTCACCAGACCATCGTCGTTCAGGTCGCCAAGAAACCACTGGGCATTCGTGCTGCCCATGTTGGCGATGATGTTCAGGTAATCCTGCTCGTCCACCTTACCGTCGAGATTCGTGTCGCCGAGCAGGGCGCGTTTGGTCAGGATCTGCTTGAAGTTTGAACCGTCCGAAACCGTCCACCCATCCCACGTCGTCTGGTGGATCATGGCATTATCGACCAGACCAATCGTGGAGGCCGGCGACACGGGGGCGGTCGAGGAGAAGATGCCCCGGCCGGTGACAGACCCAGCCTGCACCCATTGGCGAACGCTGTCGTAGGGTGAAGATACGCTTTAATCGAGGACCAGATCGCTGTCGGCCAGATCAAGCCCGCCCATCGCGGCGGCGGTTCCGCCGATCGCCAGGCCACCGGCGAAGAGCACTTTCCCGCTACCGGCAGCGAATACCGCCGAACCATTGGCGCCGATGGACAGCGACTCGAGGTGCTGTGTCGCCCCAAATATCACACCCGCGCCCGGATACCCGCTGATCAGCACGTTCTTCAGATCGTATTCGGCGTAGGTATTGAGTCTTCCCTTGATTGAGTTCACGAAGAAGATCTTCACGTCCTTTGACTCTCCGGTCAGCATTTCCCGAAGCAACAGGGACGAGGTCTTGTCCACCGCCTTGGTGATCGTGATATCCGAGGCTGAGGGGGCGCTGCTCGCGCCATCGGCCGACCCGCCGGTGGAACTGCTGATGCCCGGATTCACCCCCCACTGGAAACCAAGCAACTGGATATCGCCGGTGAAGCCGCCGGCGGTGACGTCGCCACTGATCCCCTCGAAATTCATGTAAATGGGATCGCCGCCTTTGGCGGCGGGCGACGTCTTCACCGGCGAGAGAACCCGTGAGATTATCTTCTTGTTCGATCCATCCGGATTCTCCGAGATCTTCACCACAATAGAAGAGAACGCCAGCTAGGTGGCTTCGCGTTGATATTCCTCTCCGCCTGCTCGTCCATGCAGTCCGACAATGAACAAAGACCGACCGGGTTGTGAAAGAGAACAACAGATGTTCGCGTACTATTTCGTGTTCACCTGCCAATACCGTCCCGGGTCGGTGCTGATAACCGGCGGAAACGCGGAGACATTGAAAGAGAGGAGATTATCGGCTGGACAGATGTAACATCATATTCCGCATCCGGTTAAAGGCACCCAAATTCCCGGCCGATGACTCACTGGATCGAGTTTATTCGGGAGATTTCGCATGTCGTGCTGGGTTGTCCCTTCTGTTGCCGCCGAGATGTGGGGCCTGACCATCAACCAGATACTGGAACGCGTGCGCGATGGACAGGTTCCCAGCAAGCTCGAAATGGGCTTCCTCATGGTGGACATCGCGTCGGGAAGCGCAGCCGAGACGCCTCGCGTCTCCCGCATCAACCGACCACCGACCTACGTCACGCTGGGCCCACAAGAAGAACGCGAACTCTCGCCGGTCATGGTTCTGGCGGGGGATGACGAAGAAACAGACAGTTTCTGCATCGACTGGCGGCAGAAACGCATGGCGGCCTCGCTTCTACGGCGACGGCCGGCGGCGTAGGCCGAACATCATCCATTACACATAACGGTCATGGCCGGACGGGAACGGGCGGATCGCTACTCGTGTAGTTGCGCTGGCCGGCGGAGTAGATGAAGTCGAGGAGAAGGCGGATCTGGTCGTCGGCGGCAGGGCCGAATTCCTGGCGCGATTTCCGGAGTTCCTCGGCGGAGGCTTTGTCGGGTGTGAACGGCAGACCCCGGATGTTCAGCGCTGAGAGGCCGGAGAAGAAGATGGACGGCATCGGACCGTTTGGGTAAATCACCTGGGGTTCCTGGATCCAGCGGCGCGCCCATTCCGGGCGGATACGGCGGGAGACATTCCCAAGGTTGGGGCCTTTGGGGTTGGGGTTGACGCTGGGGGATCTTTCATCACCGACAATGTGGCAGACCTGACACTGGGCGAGATGAAAGAGGCTTTCCCCACGAGCAAAGCGATCCTGCGAGACGGCCGGGTGGAAAGCGGGTTCGAAGGGATATGCATTGCGGAAAGCATCCGCGATGATGCAGGCATCGAAGAGCGCGGGATCGGTCACGACAGAGGAAACGACCGGGCCGAGTTGGCGCCGCATGGCGGCCGAATCGCGATTTGCCGCGGCGCTGAAATGGGCAACGAGCGCTGATGCCTGCGAATCAGTCAGGACGAACGAGGGCATCCGCACGAAAGGCAGCGGGCGAATGCGGCCAAGAGCGCCGGTACCCCCCTTCTCGACGTTTCGCAGGAACTCATACAGCCATGCGTGCTGAACGCGGGCGCCTTCGCCACGGAGCGGCGGCGGGCCACGCTGTTGAAGATCTCCCCTGGGGAACAGGCCGATGTTCGATTGCCAGTATTGATGGATGGAGGGCGAGTTGTCGCCGAGGTTGTGGCAGGCGCCGCAGTTGTTCGATTCGAGAAGTTGCGTGCCCAGGGCGATGGTCTTGGATTCGGGCGGATTGGCCTTGTCCAGCAGGCGCTGGGTAACCTGGGGCGAGCGATTGGAAAGCACGAACGTGGCCAGGGCTTCGATCTGGTCGTCCCGCCAGAAGAACTGGGGCATGCGGAGCTTTGCATAGGGCTGGCCCGTCCGGCCGGGGCCAGGATCGAGCAGCACGCGGCCACGGTCGTAGATGCGGGGATTGCGAAGCTTGTGGGTGAGCCAGCCAGTTCGGGATTCGGGAATCTGGCCAGTATCGTGAAACTGGCCGAAATCCAGGCGTTCAACGCGGACCTGGCCCCACTGGGAGAGGTCGGGGCAGGAGGCGGTGGTGGCAAGGCCTTCGATGGCGTGGCAGTTCGCGCAACCGTAGTGATTGAGCAGGCGGTTGCCCAAGTACAATGTCTGCTTCTGGTCGCGCGACAGTTGACCCATGCGCATTTCGATGCGGTCGGCCGGCCAGTTGCAACTCCGCAGGACGCTGGTGGCCAGGCGAGTGAGTTCCGCGTCGTCGACCGCCTTGCGGGTGGCAGTCGGAGCGTCGTACTGGCCGGCGAGGAACTGCGCGACAAGGAAGGCGGTCTTGTCGGGGTCGGGAGCGATTTCGGTGGTGCGCCAAGAGTCGGGCGGTGAGAGACTGGTCCGCCGCTGGGCCAGCAGGTAGCAGGCGAGGTCGAGGGCGTCATCAGGGGACAGCCGCAGGCTGGGCATGAGCGTGCCGGGAGAATAGCGCTGCGGATCGAGCAACCATTGCTGAAGCCAGCGCAGAGCCGGCGTCCTCGCCGGCCTGCCTGAATCGCCAACTGTCTGGTTGTCGGGGCCGACGGGGACGCTGGCCATATTTGCAGGCGCGGCTCCGAACTTGTCGCCGACGTTGCTGAGTTCCGGGCCGAAAGTCTGGAAAACGGGACGGGGTGAGCCGTCGGGATACGTGGGTGGTTTCCCGGTGAGCGATGGCTGGGGGAAGTGGTCCAGAGCGTAGCGATGACGCTCGTTGTACGACATGGACTGATAGCGGGCCGTGGCGGAGGTGGCGGAGGGCGACTGGCCGGTCTTGAGAAGGTCGTTGACGATCCAGCGCTGGCCGGTTTCGTTGAGGTTGGCATGGCAACCGAGGCAGCCGACACCCCCCTGCTTTTCGGGAACGGAATCAGAACCCTGGAGGCCGAGAAAAAGCAGCCGGCCGCGGGCGATACGCTGCGGCTCATCGACGATAACGGGGGCGGGAATGTCCGCCAGGACGGAACTGGAGGTGAACTCGAGATACGCGGCCATCGACCGCACTTCCTGGCGGGTGCGGCGGATTTCTTCATCGCTGCCATTGTTGCCGAGCATGAAGAAATGCGGCATACGCGTGCTGGGACGAAACTCCTTCGGAGCCCAGATCCACGTGTCGAGAAACGGCCTGGAGAGCTTGTCGGTGACGTGGCGCAGGTCAGGACCGATATGGCGGAGACGCTGGTCGGCAGGCAGAGACTCGGCCTGGTGGCAATTGCCGCAGTGGCGAAGGAAGAGATTGCGGCCCGTGGCAAGCGTCGGCGCTTCGCGCCGGATGTCCGAAATGTTGCTGTGGCAGCGGACGCAGTTGGACTCGGCCGTGCGGCCTGCGCGCATGGGCAGATCCCACTGGCGATAGACGGTGTCGAAGGTCGTTCCGGATTTGGGTTCGTAGACGGATCGCCAGTAATCGAGTTGCCGGACGGCGCGGCCGGAGACACCGGTGACAGGATCAGCATAAACACCGTCGTGCGGTTCCAGCGGCACGGGGGCGCCGGTGGAGGCGTCCACAAAACAGCCGCGCGAGACGTGTGCGGCGAGGACAAAGTCGGTTTCGAGCCCGGAACCGTCGTGGCAAGTCGTGCAACCGGCGGATTCAGCAGGATGGGGGCTTTCGGCGCTGGCGTAGAGGTCCAGGTTCGGATGGGCAAGCAGGACCGGCGAAGCGCTGAGCGGAGGCTGGCCGAGCGTGGCCCGGTGGGCGTTGAGTTCGGCGACGAGCGCGTAGCGGTAGCGCTCGCGGAGAAGGCGCCACTGGTCGGGCGGCAGCGAGTTCTCGAGCAGGGCACGGAGTTTGGACGCACTGGCTCTTGTCCGGGAGGGCGGTGCTTCCGCACGGCCGGCCTGGTTCCCGCGCGAATCGGCCGCGGAGGACTGCGGTCCTCCCATGGTCGCCAGGCCGGCCCACGCCTGCCAGAATTCGGGCATGACGGGGAAGTTGGCGTCTACGCCACGAATAGCTGCTAGTTGACTCTCAAGGTAGGCCAGCATGTTCGCCTCGCTGAACTCGGGCCGGTCGATGTTGACGTGACAGGTGATGCAGCGATCCGTGGCCGGCGTGGGGACCGATGATTGATCGGCCAGCACATCGGGCAGGACGACCTGGCGAATTCGTTCGCTGGGGTTGATCCAGTCGAGCAGCGGCAGGCGTCGGGCGGCGGCGGAGCCTTCGGCCGCCAGACGCCTGGGCACGCTGCGGATCCGGCTCGGATCGAGAGCCTCCAAACGATGGCGAAGCGGATCGGGGGCCGCGCTTCTTTGGAGTTGTTCGGCCGCGAGGGCGGCGTCCCATGCGGTTCCCTGCCGCTGGATTTCCCGCCAGGGGCGGCCGTGGTCGTGGAAGATCGACCACAGGACAACGCCCGCCAGCACCACGGCACTGACGGCGAAGACGCGGTTGAGCGTCGTGGTGTTGCGGAATGTCTGGCTGCCAACGGGCATAACTTATCGGACGGGTGTTTGCGTAAACGACACAGTCTTGCCAACCGATACAACCATTACAGGCTCTCAGATGGATTTGTCCAGTGCAGTTGTCTAGCGGAAGGGACGGCCGATGCGTCGAGCGATTCTCGTTATGGTGCTGATGCTGGCGGGTTGCGGCGGATCCAAGGAATCGCAATTCAAGCCGTTGGCCAAGGAGGATGCCGATTCGCTCTCGGCGCAGCGCTCGCGGTTTGACTCGGCGGAAGATGCCCCGTTCACGGCACAGACTCATTTTGCGGCCGGCCAGCTTGCGGAATCGCAAGGAGCGGCGGCGATGGCCCTGGACCGCTACGCCGCGGCCTTGAAGCAGGATCCCAAACACCTACCGAGCCTGTACCGCATGGGCGTGCTGTATACGCAGTTGCGACAGTATCCGCAGGCGATCGAGACATGGAAGCGGTACATTGCGGCCTCCGGCAACGATGCGACGGGATACAGCAACCTGGGGTTCTGCCACGAGCTGGCCGGGCAGCCAGCCGAGGCCGAGTCGGCCTATCGCGAGGGATTGGCGAAGGACGCGACCAACCAGGCAGGCCATGTGAACTTTGGATTGCTACTGGCGAAGTTGGGACGTACGGACGACGCGGTGGCGCAGCTCAAGGCGGTGCTGCCGGAATCGCAGGCGTGGTACAACGTCGGCTCGGTGTGCGAACAGCGGGGCGACCGGGCAGGGGCCAGGGCGGCGTATCGGAAGGCGATCGAGTTGAACGCGGCCGAAACGGGGGCGGCGCAGAGGTTGTCGTCGCTGGGACAGGAGTAGGCACCGAGGACCAGGGAAAAAATAGCTGTCACGTTTCCTTGCCGGGTGCCACGGCTTGTCTACTGCAAGCCGTGTTTCGTGGTGACGCAGACACCGCTTGCAGTAGACAAGCCGCGGCACCCCAGATCCCGACAGTTGTTCCCACGCGAATCCTGAGTTGTCACGCGGCGTGGGTACGCGCGCATGCGGCGTGGTCGGTTCACCGACCACGTCATACCGCCTGAATCGGGTACTTCAAGCAGGGCAAACACATCGCCACTCCCGCGGTAGCTAATGCCAACCATGCGATTCAACAGACACCTCGCGTTGTCGGCACTGCTTCTGTTGCTCTCCCTGTCAGGTTTTGCCCAGAGAGGGCTTACCCGCGAGCAGATTATCGCCGAGACGATGAAACCCTACGCGGGCCCGAGCAATCCCGGAGTGGATCCGTCCACGCTTACCGGCAAGGTGATGGCCGGCTATCAGGGGTGGCACGCGGCCGAGGGCGACGGGCTCGGCCGCGGCTGGT
>JBEKVL010000021.1:0-20751 GCA_049514055.1 Tepidisphaeraceae bacterium
GCCATGGACACCTGCGTCTGCATGGGCGCCAGCCTGGGCGTGGGCCTGGGGCTGAGGCATGTGCTGCCCGAGGCCCAGGCCCGGCGCGTGGTCAGCATCATCGGCGACAGCACGTTTGTACACAGCGGCATCAGCGGCCTGGTCGAGATGGTTTACAACCCCCCTGCCACGGGGCACGTGCTCATCATCCTCGACAACGGCACCACCGCCATGACCGGGCAGCAGGAACACCCCGGCACCGGCCGGACCCTGGCCCACGATCCCACCGGCAAGGTCGCACTGGAAAAGATCGCGCAGGCGCTGGGCGTGAAACAGGTGCATGTGACCGATCCGACCGCCGACCCGGCGGGTTTCGAACAACTGGTGCGCGACAGGCTTGCCGGCAACGAGTTGTCGGTGATCATCGCCCGCAAAACGTGCCTGCTGGCGGCCGGGAAGATACGGGAGTACGAACGCAGGGCCGCCGAGCAATGCGCCGCTTGCGACTGCGGTGATGCGTGTGCCACGCGCGGACAGTAGGACAGACATTCTTGTCTGTCGCCTTACGTTAGGACAGACATTACTGTCTGTCGTGTCGCAGCAGGACAGGCATTCCTGCCTGTTGTTCGACGGAGATTCGTGGTCTGCGTCCGCCGTCGTAAAGGCTGACCCGTTTCCAACTCCGTAGGGCGATAGACATTAGCCCACGACGTAAGTCGTGGGTAAAGGAGACAAGAGAACAGTTGAGCCCCGTCGGGGGCGACCCAAACGTTCTTTCGCCCCTACGGGGCTGGTTATATTGATGGCTCTTTCACCCATGGCTTACGCCATGGGCTAACCTGTTTTGCCCCTACGGGGCTGCAAAGCAGTAGACCGGGAGAAACACTTTTTTGGGACTCACCATGGGAACCTTCGTCGTCGAAAACCGTATCTGGGATCAGGCCGAAACCATGCCGCGGCAAACGCTCGCGGCACTGCAGACGCAACGGCTGCGTGACGTGGTGGCCCGCACGGCGGCCGTGCCGTTCTACCGCGATGCCTACGCGAAATGCGGCGTGTCGGCCGACTCGATCCGTTCGCTGGACGACCTCCGGCGGCTGCCCTTCACCACCAAGGACGACCTGCGGCAGCACTACCCGCTGGGTTTCCTCACCGTACCGCGCAGCCAGATCGCCCGCATCCACGGATCTTCCGGCACGACCGGCAAGCCGACGTTTGTGGCGTACACCGCGGACGATCTGAAACTCTGGGCAGACCTGTGCGCCCGCTTCCTGGTCGGCGGCGGCCTCAAGAGCGAACACCTGGTCCACATCGCCTTCGGCTACGGCCTGTTCACCGGCGGTTTCGGCCTGCACTACGGCGTCGAGCGAGTCGGCGCGGGCATCGTCCCCGCCGCCGGCGGCAACACGCCCCGCCAGATCATGCTCATCAACGATCTGCAGGCCGACGTGCTGGTCTGCACACCCAGCTACGCCCTGCACATCGCCGAGGTCTCGCGCACCGAAGGCTGCGATCCCAGGAAACTGCCGCTGAAATTCGGCCACTTCGGCGGCGAACCGTGGACCGAGGAAATGCGCACCGAGATGGAACGCGAGTTCAGCATGAAGGCGTTCAACAACTATGGCCTGAGCGAAGTCATCGGCCCGGGCGTCAGCGGCGAGTGCGCCGCCCGCGAAGGCATGCACATTCAGGAAGACCACTTCATCGTCGAGTGCCTCAATCCCAACACGCTCGAACCCGTCCCCGACGGCGAGCCGGGCGAACTGGTCTTCACCACGCTCACCAAGCAGGCCATGCCCGTGATCCGCTACCGCACGCGCGACATCGCCTCGCTCAATCGCACGATGTGCGTCTGTGGCCGCACCACCACCCGCATGAGCCGCGTCATCGGCCGGACGGACGACATGCTCATCATCCGCGGCGTGAACGTCTTCCCCTCGCAGATCGAGGAGGCCCTGCTCCGCGTCGAAGGCACCGCGCCGCATTACCTCATCGAGGTCGACCGCCCCGGCACGCTCGACGAGATCGTGGTCCGCGTCGAAATCCGCCCGCAGCAGTTCTCCGACAAGATGCGCGAATTGCACCAGCTTCACGACCAGATCGACCGCGCCATCCACGCCATCACCGGCATCCGCATGAAGATCGAACTGGTCGATCCGCAGACCATCGAGCGGTCGATGGGCAAAGCCAAGCGCGTGATCGACCACCGCAAAGCGTAGGGTGAGCACCGCCCGCCAGTTGTTCCGTGGGGTGGGCACCGCCCGCCATTTTCGCAATGATGCACAACAGTCGCGGATGGCGAGCAGTGTCCACCCCACAAATACGCGGGCCGGACACGCTGATGCATGAGGAGCCGAACATCCCGACCCACGACAAACCCGCACTATACGCCGCGGTCCTCGCTGACCCCACCCTCCCGGAACACGCGTGTTTTAAAGACAGGCGAGGACGGCTGCCCCATTGAACCACGCATGTCGGTATAATCCGGCTCGTTGCGACGCGATGGCCGTACTTCGAAGGCCATTCGATGAATGGCGCGGTTGCAGATGATGGTAAAGGAGCCTTCATGGCCGAAACGCAGCGATTCGACGAAGATGCAGTGGAACTGCGCCTGTTTCTGGAGGAAACCTGCTGCAACCTCTGCCGCTTTCAGCATGTTGCCGGCGAGTCCGCCGCCCCGGAAACGGTGAAGATTGACCGTGAGATCTACCTGGGCGTACCCGGCGCGTTTGCGGACATCCGCATCCTGCCGCTCGGCGGGCGGCCGTACTTCGTCGAGGTGAAGTTCGGCTACGACCCGCAGCGTATCATCCGCAGTCTCGGCCGCAAGTACGGTCCCGACACTCCGGGCGCCAGGGACGCCCGCAAAATCGTCCTTGTCGTTGATGCCGGCCGCCATGCCGACTGGAGCGGAATCGAAGCGGCCATCCGCAAGGTTCTTCGACCCGGATTGGAACTGGAAATCTGGGATGAAACCCGGCTGCTCACGCTGCTTCGCGAGTGTCTGAACGTCTCCATCCAAACCCTCTCCGCGTCCGACCTGCTCCATGTGCGGGATGCCGTCACCCGCGCCAAGGCCACCTATGCTTTCGGATCCGACGCCACAGGCGATGCCCTCGAAACCTCCCTGATGTGGCACTTCGGATACTGGCGGCTGCGCAAACTCTTCAGCGAGAGCGGCCGCTCCAAACGGACGCTCCTGCGACCGGGACTCTACCGCGATGTCGTCATCGTCAACGCCGACCTCACCTCCTTCTCGAGCTACGTGCGCGACACCCGCGACGATCATGTGGTCCGCGACTGCCTGACCGCCTTCTACTCCAAGAGCCGCTACCAGGTCATCAATGCCGGCGGCATGCTCTATCAGTTCATCGGCGACGCGGTCATCGGCCTGTTCGGAATACCGGAGGCCGACGCCGACAATAGCCACCTGCGCCGCGCACTGGACTGCGCCCTGTCGCTGGTCGACATCGGCGACTCCGTTTCCGCCAAATGGCAACGCCAGATCGACCGCGTGCAGACCGGCAGCGGCGTCCACATCGGCGTGGCCATCGGCGACCTGCAGATCATGTCCATGCACCCCTTCAGCCGCACCCACATGGGCGCCATCGGTGATCCCATCAACATGACCGCACGCCTGCATCGCGACACCAAGACCAGTGAAATCGTGGTGAGCAATTCGTTCTACCAGCAACTCGATCTGGACATCCAGGCGGGCTTTGACGAACTCGATCAGTTCGAAGCCCGCAATGTCGGCACCATCCGCGCCTGGAAAGCGAGTTTGGAGAGATTGCGAAAATCCGCCTGCTAATCGTTGGAAGAACCGCTCTGAACATGAGGCCGCGAAGTCATCATGTTGAGCGCGCTCGCGAAACACCTGGTTGCGTCGTCCAACGCCAGATTCGTGACCACTGCGCTGCTCTGAAAGCGAGGTCGTCAAAGCGTCATGTTGAGTGTATCCGCGAAACATCTGGCTCCGAACTTCCAAGCCAGATTCTTCACGAGTACGTTCAGAATGACCCTTGCGACATCTTTCATTGCACGCGGGTGGGCCAAAGGCGCGTGATGACTCGGAATCAATTCACCGCAACAGGCTTGTTCCCCTCGGGGCTGTAAATCAGCGTGCGCAGTGTTTCCATGTCCACCCGGCCCTGGCTGCCGCCGCGTGCCGCGACTCACGGCGACAGAATGAGCACAACCGCGGCGTCATGCGATTTCATGGGTTCTCCTGCGACAGTTCCCTGCCTGGCTTGACGTGCTGTCTTGGCGAGATCGCGCCGTGTTCCTGGCCCTACTGCCACAGGATGCCGCCGCTTCTGCGCAACATCACGCAGACGGGAACGATCTCGTACCCGTTCGCGGTCTTACGCACAGTTTGCACGAAACGGGAAGCCACATGATGGCTGCGATCGGGCACGTGACTGGCGGCCTTCCCGAGGCTCGCCTCAAGAGCCACGGATTTACTGCCGTTTCCCACCACGGGCGACTCGCCTATCTGGCCTGCCGATCGGCCTTTTCCTGCTCCAGTGACTTTCTGATTGCGTCGTCGAACTGCTTCCGGTGCTCCGCTGGAGTCAGGGCGGAGTCTGCGATCCGTTGGCCGGAATACTCGCCGCCCTCCCAACGCAGGTTGCGGATTTCTCTGGGCCCCTGCCAGGCTTTGCCGTCCACTTTCACCTTCTGGCCGCCTTTGACGGTCTCGCCGCTGGGGCTGATGCTGAACTCGGTGACCGTCTGCCAATTGGCGAGCGATGCCGAGATACTGGGATCCGTGGCAGCCAACTCATTCAGACTGACGGACACGCTCTGCCATTCCTGGGAGCCCTTGAGTTCTTTCATCACAGTGTAATCAACGGCCGCCTTGCCGGGAGCGAATGCGCCCCACGCATTGCAGTTGAACTTGATCACAAGCGCGTTGTCCGTCTGGGACTTGATCTCAAACAGAAGCTTGGCGCCGTCCGGGCCGCGCCATTTGGCATCTTTCAGTTTGCGGGTGGTCGCGGTCCACAGCGGCGGGTGACCCCAGTTCAGGCAATACCAGTCGTGCCAGCCGCGGGAACCGTCATCGATCATCCGCTCCGGCCTGTCCGTGGCCTTGGCGCCCGATGTCTGCAATGACGCCGGCGCTGCCGACAGCACCCGTGAACTGATGGCAAACACGTCGACGTTATCCTGCCCCGGCGCCTGCGCCACGTTCCGATATTGCGCCGGAGTCTCATAGACCGCATTGGCGTAAGTGAAGATCGGTTGCTCCAGGCTCATGACCGGGCAGGCCGCCTTCCATTGTTTGCCATCCCGCACGGCCATCGCATCGCGCCAGAATCGGGTCAGTTCCTGCGGGTCGAGCGAATAGTAAATGTCCACCCTCTGGACGGGCTTCGAGTCGTCCGGCGTCACGGTCACAACGGGCACGCCATCGGCCGTACTGAGATTCAGGACGAGCCCCGGCGTCCGCGGCATCTTGAAAGCCGACTTCAGATGCTCCTCAAACCAGAGATACTGGGTGATGGCGTGCTCGTCCGTGTGGCGGTGATTCAGGTGTGGCGAAATGCTGAAACGCACACGTTCGTCGGGCAGGTTGCGCCAGTTCCACGCCATATTGTCGATGTGGGCGTGAAAGTCATTTGTTGGCGACAGCCACAGCACCGGACAAGTGATCTGCGGGATGTAGGCGTTGTCGGAAATGCAGGCCAGTTCCATGGCCGAAAGCTTGGACTTGTTGCCGCCCGGCAGGTCGGTCTGGTTCTCCACAAGGTCTCCCGCGCCGCCGCACGATGGCACTGCGGCCTTCACCCGTTTGTCGATCCCGGCCAGATCGGTGGTGAGTTTGCCGCCCATGGAATGCCCGTAAGCGCCGATTCGCGTGGAATCCACTTCCGGCTGCTGCTCCAGGAAAGTGATGGCCCGGCGGGCCGCGATCAGCACCAGAAACCAGTTGCTATTGCGGGGCGATTCGACCGCGTCAAGCGTGTACTCGTCGGGCGTAAGCGCCCCGGCGAAGTGATTCGCCTTGTTACGCTGCGGCGGATGTGTGGCGTCGAGCTTGCCCCAATCGGTTTGAGGACCGTCATAGGTCTCCTTCGACCGGCCGAAGTTCAATTTGTTGCCGCCCCAGTTGATGGCGATGCTTGCGTAACCGCGTTTGGCGTCGGTCACCACGCTGTCGAGACCGGCCGATTGGCCGCCACCGTGCATCTGCACCAGCCCCGGCAACTTCGTCCCTCCCCTTGGAAAAGCATAGAACGCGGCGACTTTCGCCGGAGCTCCTTTGAAAACACCAACCTGGTAGCGGACCAGCCGGCAGACCACGCCGTCCTGCTCCCACGCCTTGAGAACTTCCGCGTCGAGCGGTGTGGCCTTGTCGAATTCCGCAAACCCCGCCCAGAGCTCGGCTACGCTCCTTGGAATCGCGGCCGACTTGGTAAAGTCCACCCCTGCCGCCGCGCCCCGGTCCTCCGCGCGGGCAAGGCCGCCGAGCAGGAACAAAAAAACCGCGATGGCGATGACCGCTTGCATGCCATCGCCAGTATTCACGGTCGAGGGTTGTTTGCTACGGTGCATCTCGCACTTCCTTCCATTAAGCGTATTGGACATGTGCGGAATTCCGGACAACAGATGTGCTGCTGGTCCGCGCTGGCACCCCTTGGATCTCATCCTACGCCGGCAAGAAAGCCGCGATCGGAATCGTCAGCGTCTGTGCTGGCGTCTGAATCTGCAGACTATCTCCACGGCCGGGATTGGTATGTTCCGTGAACGTGGCGGCGGCCGGGTCGGGGACCAAGTGATTCTCGACCTCCTTGCCAGCCAAATTGACGATGACGTATTGCCGGATTCCGCCACGGGCATAAATGGCCTGCTTGGTGGTCCGGTCGAAACGCAGCGAACTGTCAGCCACCTCGATCACGCAGAGAATATCCTCCGCGCGCGGATGCGAATCAGCATAGTCGTCGACTGCGCCACGGACCAGCGCCAGATCAGGCTCGGGCTCATCGTCGGGCGGGAGAGTAATCGGCTGCTGGACGCGAACGTGGCAACCGAATTCCTCGGCCGAGCGCAACAGTCTTTCTAGTTTCATTACCGTGACAGCATGCTGGTGGCCAACAGTCATCGGATCCTTCCCGGCCTGGCTGCGGTCCTTGTATACAAGAAAGCCATCGAGCAGTTCGATGTGAGCGCCTTCCCGCAGAACCCCGGTGCGGATCATCTGGTGATACTGGTCGACGGACAACGGCACCAGTGGCGAGGGATCCTGGAAAAGGTGGTTGAGCAGGGTGCTGGCCATAGTAAGGCATTATCATATCGGCCGGTGACGGCGGGGGGAATTCAATTCCCCGACGTCGGCGCAAAATCCGCCAGTTTGTTCGCCGTGGCCAGATCGATGTCGCGGAATGTGCCGCCTGTCGCCTCGGAAATGCTCTTGAGCACGGCCGCCGAATCCGACCGGCCAAACGCGAACGTGTGAACCTTGACTCCCTTGCCCAACATCAGTTTCTTCACCTCATCGGCCCACGCCTGGTCCAGCCCGAACTTGCCCGTGGCGATGCAAATCTCATCCGGCTTGCCGGCCAGGGCCTTCTCCAGCGGTTTTTCTATTTTCGATGCCCCAAACGCAATGGCGTCGGCCACGACCTTGCCGGCCTGCTTCTTGTTCTCCGAAGACGCCCGATCCGGCCCGGAAGTCGGATACAGCCGTTCATCACTGGTTTCCCAGAAGATCAACTGGAACTTCGTCTCCGGACCCAGGGTGGAAAGCGATCGCATGATCGCGCCGCGAAGACCATCGAATGTCTCGACGGTTCCCTGCCCGCGGTCGATCACGTAAATGACGGTCGAGCCGTTGAGCGGCACACCCAGGAAATTCGGAATGGTCAGCGTCAGCGCCGGATCCAGTCCCTTGTTGTAGGAACTCGCGATATTCTCGATGCCGCCCTGGCCGCCGCCAGTACCACCGCCGTCACCATTGGGTGAAGCCGGCATATTGGACAAATGCGACACGGGACGGAAGACGACGAACACGAGAACCGCCAGCAACAACACCACCACCACCGCGACGATCGCGATGATGAGCCCCTTGCTGGACCCGGCGGGCTGAGGCGTGGCATAGTCAACGACAGGCGTCCCTTCCTCAACCTGCACCGGCGTCGGCGCGGACGTCTTCTTCAACTTGGTCGACCGAAGCCCGCTGCTGACAGCGGCGGCCTCCGCAAGATGGTTGAGGTCAGCGCGAGTCAGATGATCATCAGCCGGTGGAGCGGCCTCGGCCGGTTCTGCCTCAGGCGGTTGCGGCGCAACGCTTCCGGCATACTCCGGCGGCGGCGGTGCTTCGTTTCCAGAGCGTGTCGCCGGCGGAGCAGGAGGCAGCGGCGGAGGCGCGGAACCGGCAACCGTGGGAATACTCCCCGGCATGGCCGGACGCGCTCGTCTGGGCGTCGGGACTTTCTGTATCGCCCCGCAATGCTGACACCGGCAGACACCGCCGGCGAAAGCATCGTCGATCGACAGCGTGGCACCGCATTTGATGCAATTGAGCTGTATCATGGTCACGGATTCCAGAGATAGTAGAAACCGGTCGGAAGTTGCGTCGCCTGCGGAAGCAATTGTACCGCAAGCGTCTGCGCGGCGGGCTGTTCGGCACGGGCATAAATCGAACCGCTGTAGCCATATGGGCGCTTGTATAGCACCACCTCGGCATCGGGCGTCTTCCCGAGTTGCCGGGCGAGATCCAGCGCATCATTCAATGTTCCAGTGCGATCCACGAGGCCCATCGCCAGCGCCTTCTCGCCTGTAAACACCCGGCCATCGGTCACCGCATCCAGCCTGGCACCCTCCAGTTTGCGGCTTGTCCCCACCAGCCCTTTGAACCGGTGGAAGAAGTCATCGACCATTCCCTGCATGACCACTTTCTCCTCATCGCCCAGCGGCTTGAAAGGCGATCCCATGTCTTTCATGGGTCCGGACTTGATCGCCGTCGAACGTACGCCGATCAGGTTCATCGTCCCGGAAACGTCGAAACTCTGGAAGATCACGCCCACCGAGCCGACGATGCTCGTCGGCTGGCACATGATCTGGTCGGCCGCGCAGGCGACGTAGTACGCCCCCGACGCCATGACATCCTGCCCATAGGCAATCACCGGCCGGCCGGTCTTCTTCTTGAACCGCAGCACTTCCTGGTAGATGGTATCCGATGCCGCCACCGTCCCGCCGGGGGAGTTGACCCGAAGCACAACGACCTTGACGGACGGATCATTGGCCGCCTTTTCAAGCTGCTGCGTTATGAGGGAAACGTCATTCTCCTTCGCCTGCAACAGCCCCCCGGTTCGGGTGTTGAGGATGGTGCCCTCGAGTTCGATGAGGAGAATCTTGTCCGGGAACATCCCCCGGCCAGGCTGAATGGCCTCCTCCTTGAGGTCCGTCGACGAAGAAACCGGAGTAATCAGCAGGCTGGGCATGCCGCAACCGGCCAGAACTGCTACAATTGCGCTGACCAAGGGTAACCAGATACGCATCGGAGTCGTCCTTTAGAGTTGACCGGAGAGATTAATACCGTGCCTTACCATGTGAGTAAACAACGGTTTGCACGGCTTGTGGAAGAAGCACTGACTGATTTACCCGAGCCTTTCGCGTCGCATCTCGAGGAAATGACGGTCGAGATTCAGGTCCGGCCAACGCGTAAGCAGCTTAAGGAACAGGGTTTGGATGATGATGAACTGCTGCTGGGGCTCTACGTCGGCGTGCCGATGACCGAGCGGCACGTCGAAGCCGGCTCAGGAATCCCCGACAAGATCTTCGTTTTCCAGGAAGACATCGAGTTATGCTGCGAAACCGAGCGGGAACTTGTGGAACAAACCCGAATTACCGTGCTGCACGAAATCGGGCACCATTTCGGGATGAGCGAGGATGATCTGGAGGAACTCGGCTATCGTTGACCGATAATGAAGCAGTGGTTCGCTTGAAGGTGTTGGGTTCTGCGGGTACGCTGATGGTTTCGCGATCTTTGAGGTGAAATAGCATGAAGTTGAACTGGTACAAGGTGGTAGCGGCGGTGTTGGCGGGCGTGTGCATCAGCGCGGCCGGCCCAAATGGCACCCCAACGCCGCCGAAGGCAGCGGACGCTCTTCCGGGCATCACCCGCCCCAGCGAACGGCAGCAGTTGTCGCTCAAGGGAATGGACGTTATCTGGGAGGTCAAAGTCAAGCGGGGCGATGTGGTCAAGGCCGGCGATCTGCTCCTGACCGAGGACCTGCGAGAGGAAGCAATCAACCTCCAGATCATCACCGTTGAGGCCGAATCAGAGGCCGTGGTGAAGGGAGCCGAGGTTGCCGTCGAGGCAGCCATCGTAACGCTGGCCAACAAGGAGGTCGAGTTCAAGCGCGTCGAGGACATGTTCAATAAGAAGGTCGCCACGCCGTCGGAATATGACAAGGCCCGGCTCGACGTCGACATCGCCAGGCTCGAGATCAGCAAAGCCAGATGGGATCTGGAAAAGGCTAAGTACGAGAACGCCCAGAAGAAGTTGCAGGTAAAACGCCAGACGGCTGTCATCGAGCGCATGAAGATGCTCAGCCCCATCGACGGCATCATCGAAGATGTGATTCTGAAAAAGGGCGAGGTAGTGGACCCGCAAAAGCCGGTCATCATCGTCGTCAAGAACGATCCACTGTGGGTTGAAGTGTACATGCCGACAAACGTATCGCTGAAACTGAAGGCCGGCCAGGAATTGCCCGTGAAGTACGATATTGAGGACAAGGCCCGGATGGCGAAGGTGAATTTCCTCAGCCCCGTCGCCGATGCAGGCGCCGGAATGCAGTTGGTGGCTCTGGAACTGCCCAACCCAGAAGGCAAGCCCGCAGGTTTGCAGGTAACGGTCTATCCGCCCGGTGCGGCGGCGCCCGTGGCGGCGGGCAAGTGAACGGTGTAGTCGAACCCGAAATGCGAGTAATCCCGTGAGCCAGGTTGCACAACCATCTCAAAGCAAGCAGCAGCAAGACGAGCAGAAGAATCCCACGCCGCAGCGGGCTCGGATCGTCCAGCGACTGATGGACTCGGCGGCCAGTCTGCCGGCCTTCATCCATGACCTGCTCGTCCAGCAGGCGACCATGGTTGCCGGGACCGAAGCGGCCGCCTTTCTCGTCCAGCAACAGGGCGAGCAACTCGGCCTGCAGACCGTCGACCATATTCGTCCCGATGAGTCCGATCCACAGACGCGTCAGGCCGCAATTCAGGCGTTCCAGAACCTGGTTGGACCTTGCGCTACCCAGGGCAAAGATGGGGCGATTGAGGTCGGTTCGCCTGATGGCGGCGATTCGCAGTATTGCCTGGTCACCGTCCTGCGAAACGAAGGCCAGGTGGTCGCGGTGTCGGCTGTCATCACCCGCTGCCGCGACATGGAACGAGCCAAGCAGCGGCTGAACTCCATGCAGATCGTCGCCGGGTATTTCGACCTCCTCTTCCTGCGCCGCATGGTGGACACCACCCGCGCCACGGCCGATCGCCACCAGCACGTCCTGCAATACGCCGGCGCTGTCGGCACGGCCGAGGGGTTCAACTCGGCCGCCTCCAATCTCTGCAACGAACTGGCCAACCGCACCGGCGCCTCTCGCGTCTCGCTCGGCTGGATGAAGGGCCGCCACATCAAGATGAAGGCCCTGTCCCACACCGAACGCTTCGACAAGAAACAGGAACTGATCGTCCTGCTCGAAAAGGTCATGGAGGAATGCGTCGACCAGGAAGAGCCCGTCCGCTTCGACCCGGCCGGCAACTCGACGGCCAACGTCACCCGCGGCGCCCGTGAACTCTCCCAACGTCACGGCGGCGGCGCCGTGCTGTCCTACCCGCTCCGCCACCGCGATGAAATCGCCGGGGTCATCACCCTCGAATTCCCCACCGAGGTTCCCCTGGACGAAACCCGCGAGATGGCCGTCGGCGTCGCCTCTGAAGTCCTCGCCCCGCAACTCTACGATCGCTACCAGAACGACCGCAATATCTTCATCAAGAACGGCCTCAGCCTCAAATGGCTGGCCGAGGCAACCTTCGGACCCAAGTTCTGGACCGCCAAGCTCATCATCATCGCCTCCTTCGCCTTCATCGCGGCCATCTTCCTCATCAAGCCGACGTACAGCGTGCGTGCGCCCTTCCAGCTCGTCGCACTCGACCGCCGCACACTCTGTCCGCCCTACGACGGCACACTCGAGGAAGTCCACGTCAAGCCTGGCCAGGCGGTCAAGGCGGGTCAGGTGCTGGCAAAGATGAAGACACTCGACCTGGAGATGAAGCTCGCCTCGGCGGAAGCCGATTCACGAAAATCGCTCGTCGACGCCGACCGCTATCGCAAGGAAGGCAAAATTGCCGAAATGAAGTCCTCGCTGGCGGCCGCCGACCAGGCGGCGAAGCAGGCCGATCTGTACCGCTATCAGATTTCGCAGGCCAGCATCATCTCACCGATGAACGGCATCGTCACCAAGGGCGATCTGTTCGACCACCGCGGCGCGCCCGTCCGCCAGGGCGACACCCTTTTTGAGATCGCCCAGGGCGACAAGGACAACCCCAATCTCATCGCCAACGAAGTCGAGATGCTCGTCTCCGAGCGCGACATCCAGCTTGTGAAGCAGGTGTTCGAACAACGCACGGCGGCCGCTGAAAAGGCCAAGCAGTCGCGCCCGATTGACGGACTTCTGGCCACGAGTTCCCTGCCCAGCGAGCAGTTCGAATTCCGTATCATCCGCGTCGTTCCCAATGGCGAGGCCAAGGAAGGCGAAAACGTCTTCAAGGTCTACGCCCAGATGGCGAAGCAGGCCCCCTGGATGCACCCGGGCCTGGCCGGCGAGGCCAAGGTGGACATCGAAAAGAAATCGCTTGCCTGGACCTACACCCACCGTCTGGGGGACTGGCTGTGGCTGAAGAGGTGGCATTGGATGCCATAGGATAGTCAGTAGTCCGTGGTCAGTAGTCCGTAGCAAGGACGGGCCACGCGACAAGGACAAGTGACGACTACTGACTACGGACCACTGACTGCTGACTAATACAAATGGCAACCCTTCGTCCCACATTCTCGGAAAGCTGGTACCGCGTGGCCGACCTCAAGGTCAAGCTTCGCGCCAGCGCCCAGATTTCCCGGCAGTTCTATCGCGGCGAGCGCTGGTACGTCGTCCGCGACCCGGCCGGCAACCAGTACCACCGCCTCAGCGCCCCGGCCTACCAGTTCGTCGGGCTGCTCGATGGCACCCGCACCGTGTCGGAAGCCTGGGAACTCGTCGGCGGCCAGATGGCTGATGATGCGCCGACCCAGAACGAAGTCATCCAGATCCTCTCCCAACTGTCCGCCGCGAATCTGATCGAAGCCAACGTTACGCCCGACGCCGCCGTACTGCTCAACCGCTACAAGAAATTCCAGATGCAGCGGATCCAGAGCCGGCTGATGAACATCCTCTTCCCGCGCATCCCCCTCTGGGACTGCGATACCTTCCTGACGCGCTGGATGCCCGTCATGAAGCACGTCATCGGACCCATCGGCGGGATCATCTGGCTCCTGGTGGTCGGAACGGCTCTGGGCATGGTGCTGCCACACTGGGATCAGCTCAAGTCCTCCGCCGATTCGGCGATGGACCCGTCCAACTGGCCTTTCCTCTGGGCCACCTTCGTCCTCATCAAGCTGATTCACGAACTCGGCCACGCCTTCATCTGCCGCCGCTTCGGCGGCGAAGTCCACGAACTTGGCGTGATGTTCCTCGTGCTCATGCCCGCGCCCTATGTCGATGCCTCCAGCGCCTGGGCCTTCCGCAACCGCTGGCCGCGAATTCTGGTCGGCGCGGGCGGCATGATCTTCGAACTCTTTGTCGCGGCCATTATGGCCTTCATCTGGCTAAACACCGCCCAGGGCACGATCTGGCACGGGCTGGCCTACAACGCCATGCTCATCGCCAGCGTCTCCACCGTCATCTTCAATGCCAACCCCCTGCTCCGCTATGACGGCTACTACATGCTGGCCGACTGGCTGGAGATCCCCAACCTGCGCTACCGCTCCACCGAATACACGATGGGGCTGGTCAAGCGGCACCTCTTCCGCGTCAAGCTGCCCAATCCCCTGCCCCCGATTCCGCAACGCAGCTGGCTTTTCGCCTACGCCATATCCAGCAGCATCTACCGTACCTTCATCGGCCTGGTCATCATCTTCATGATCTGGGGCAAGGTTCCCATCCTTGGCGTGCTCATGGCCCTCGGCGGCATCGCCACCTGGGCCATCGTTCCCGTCGTCAAGATGCTGAAATATCTGCTGATCGACCCGGAACTTCACCGCAAACGCGCCGGAGCCATCGCCTGGACCGTCGGCTTCGCCACCGCCGTCGTGCTGGTGGTGACCGCCCTCAAAGTCCCCACCCATTTCGAGACCCAGGGCGTCACCGAGCCCGTCGAGAAGAAACTCGTCTACGCCGGGGCCTCCGGTATCGTCGTGCAAATCGAGAAACGCGACGGCGAGAGCGTCAATGCAGGCGATGTGATTCTCCGCTGCGAGGACCACCAGAACGAGAGCGAATTGCTCCAGCGCAAAGCCGAACTTGCCAGCCTGCTGGCCCAGTGGGAAGGTAACTACGGCGACCCCAACGCCCGCCTCCGCGTCGAGCAGCAGATGGCGGCCGTTCGCAAGGAAATCGCCCGGCTTGAACACCAGAAGAGCGAAATGGTCGTCCGGGCGCCCATCTCCGGTTCGCTGGTGGCCCCGGACCTCCGCCACTGGATCGGCAAATACGTGAAGGAAGGAGACGAGATCGGCATGATCGCGATGCCCGGCGACCTGCGAATCGTCGCCTGCTTCGACCAGTCCGACGCCGCCATGCCTTACCTGCACCTCGGCAAGACGGCCGAGGTGCGACTCGTCTCAAGTGTGAAGGATGTCCTCACGGCCAGTGTCGAAAAACGCGACCCCACGCCGCAAATGACGCTGCCGCATACGGCTCTGAGCCACGCCGGCGGCGGCCCATTCGAAACCGACCCGACCGACCAGAAAGGCACCAAGCTCACCAAGCCCATCATCGAGTTCTGGCTGACCCTGGCCAACCCCGCCAACGAACTGCTCCCTGGCCAGCGCGTCTACCTCCGCTTTGAAATGGGCCGTCAGGCCCTGATCGTGAACTGGTCGCGCCGCCTGTGGCAGACCATACAGACGTATAGCAACAGCAAATGGATTTAGGAAGGTGCTGAGTTCTGAGCGCTGAGTCCTGAGTCTCGGCAAACTCGGCGCCCAACACTCAGCACTGCGAACCATGGGCCAAACCGCAACACATGAATTCTGGGCCGTCTTCAACGCCCGCAAGGTCAAGGCCGCGGAGCTCAAGGGGCCCGATGCGCTGGCCAACAGTGTCGTCGGCTACGTCAAGAACCACACGCCCGTTCTGCCGCGCCTGCGCCAACAGGCCGAACGCGTCGAGAAACTCGAACCTGAAATTCACAATCTTTCCGCCGCCCGTTTCGCCGAGGAAGTGGAGATCCACCGCGATTTCGCCAGGCTCAACCGCCTCAAAGGCCCGCACCTCGACCGCGCCATGGCCATCGTCCGCGAGGGTTGTTTCCGCGCCCAGGCCAAGCGGCCATTCCCCTGCCAGATCATGGGCGCACTGGCCATGTGCGAAGGCCTCGTCACCGAAATGGCCACCGGTGAAGGAAAGACCATCACGGCGTCGCTCTCGGCCTCCCTCTGGGCCTGGATGGGCAAACCCGTTCACATCATCACCGTCAACGACTACCTCGTGCAGCGCGACGCGGAGGAAATGGGTCCGACCTACCGCCTGCTGGGCCTGGACGTCGGCTTCGTTATCCACGAAACCGAGCCCCGCCAGCGCCTGGACCACTACCGCCGTGGCGTCGTCTACGTTACCCAGAAGGAACTCGTCGCCGATTTCCTGCGCGACCAGATCGCCCTGGGCACGCTCCGCACCGCCGCCCAGACTTCCGTCAACATGCTCAAGGGCGCCATCGCCACCCGGGTCATGGTTCCCGGGCTCTTCCGAGTCATCGTCGATGAGGCCGACAGCGTGCTCATTGACGAGGCCGTCACCCCGCTGATCATCTCCAACTCCCCCGACGACGAGCCCAATGCCGACCGCTACCGCAAAGCCGACGTCCTCGCGCGGCAGCTCGAAGAAGGCCGCGATTTCAAGATCGACTGGACCGTTCGCCACATCGATCTCACGCCCCGCGGCGAAGACAAGCTGGAAGAACTCGGCGAAAGCGACGGCTTCTGGCGCGGCAAACGCCGCCGCGAGGAGCTCGTCAGCCAGGCCCTCACCGCCCGCTTCTGCTTCCTGCGTGATGAGCAGTACCTGGTCGATGAGGAAGGCAAGGTCGCGATCATCGACGAGTTCACCGGCCGCGTCATGGCCGACCGCTCCTGGCGCCACGGCCTGCACCAGGCGATCGAGGTCAAGGAAGAGGTCAAGGTCACGGCCGACAAGGAGAACCTCGCCCGCATGAGTTTCCAGCGGTTTTTCCGCCAGTATCCGATCATGTCCGGCATGACCGGCACCGCCTGGGAATCGCGCGGCGAGATGTGGCAGATCTACCGCCGGGCAATCATCCGCGTTCCCACGAACAAGCCCTGCATCCGCAGACACCTTCACGTCCGCATGTTCGACACCCCGGACCAGAAGTGGAATGCCGTGGTGCAGCGTGTCGTCGAACTGCACGCCAAAGGCACGCCGATCCTCATCGGCACCCGTTCCGTCTGGGCCTCCGAGGAAGTCTCCCGGCGTCTGGCCGCGATCAACCTCCCGCACCGCGTCCTCAACGCCAACCAGACCAAGCAGGAGGCCGAGATCGTCGCCCAGGCCGGCCAGATGGGACAGATCACCGTGGCCACCAACATGGCCGGCCGCGGCACCGACATCAAGCTGGCCCGCGGCGTCACGGACGTCGGCGGCCTGCACGTCATCGCGACCGAGCCCCACGCCTCCGGCCGCGTCGACCGCCAGCTTTTCGGCCGTGCCGCCCGCCAGGGCGACCCCGGCTGCGCCCAGATGTTCTGCTGTGCCGAAGACGATCTTTTCATCCGCCACGCCAAGCACATCCGCAAACTCTGGCGTGCCATCGGCCCCAAGCGCCTCATCAAGCTCTGCCAGTGGCGCGCCGAACTGCTCGCCCGCTTCAACCGCAAACAGGTGCTGAAGGCCGACGACTGGATGGACGAGGCGATGCCGTTCTGACACAGAAGAACACAAGTTGTTCCATGGGCCAGCCTGATTGATTGCTGACGATGGACTGGCGACTCTGCGCGGGGAATCAATAGAACAGGAAAGGCCACCAGTTCTTCATGGGCTTGCCCTGGTCGTCCCTGGCGCGGTTGTCCAGGCCCGGGATGTTCTGCCGCCAATAGATCAGCCACGCCCCCATGCAATCCGGCGCCAACTCGCGATACGGTTTGAGCACATCGCTGGTGTACGCCTTGGCCGCGTCCTTGCCGCCCGGGCCGCTGCCGATGCGCCAATCCTCGATGGTGGACATCACCGGCTCGCGGTTGTCCATATCGTAGTCGGCCCGGCCGTTGGGCGGGAAATGCACGTTGCCGCCGAAAGCAACGTAGTTCTCGATACGTAACTCCCGCCCGTTGTGCGGCACGATCATGGTGGTGGGATTCGGATAGCTCACCTTCTGACTGCCCCGCCTGGCGCTGTAGAGCGAGTTGAACGGCAGCTTGAAGCGAGTGTTGAGGTCAAACCCGGCGAACTCGTTGAAATATTGCGTGAAATATGGAATCGCCCGGCC
The DNA here is from genome assembly GCA_049514055.1 of Tepidisphaeraceae bacterium. GTDB lineage: Bacteria > Planctomycetota > Phycisphaerae > Tepidisphaerales > Tepidisphaeraceae > JANYKD01. The sequence goes on from JBEKVL010000021.1 coordinate 17,731, forward strand.
ATTCGCCGTGCCCTCAAGCGAGTGCGACAGGCTCTCCATGAAGCACCCCGCCGCCATTGCCCGACTGCACAGACTTCCCCTCGACCTGGCGGAACTGCTCGTCGTAGACCGGCTTGAGTTCGATGGACTCAAAACCGCCCACATGCGGTGGAATGCTGACGTTTCCAGAGTCTAAATACCACACCTCATGTACATACCCGCGCTCCACCAAGTCCGCCAGCGGCAGGAACCGCCCGGCTTTCCGAGGATCGGCCACCGCGTAATGTTTCGCGAACTCGTCGGAGTACATCTCCTTGTACTTGAAGTTGAACCCCTTGGTCGCATTGGGGTCCTTGACGGGGATCAGGCGCGAGTTGCCTTTGATCCGGTTCGCATCGCGCAAATCGACGAACTTGAACACCTCGTACTTGAGGAACGCCGGCGCGGCCGGGTTGCTGTAGCCGTGATAACGCGAGCCTTCGGCGATGCACCTGATGATCTGGCCGGCCAGTTTCTGCAACTGCTCCGGCGAGTGTTCGTTGGAGAAGTTGACGAGCAGCACCCGCGGCCGCATTTCGCGAATCCGGTCGTGATTGGCCGCGATCCAAGGATCGCTGTTGGCAAAGCTGGTGGAATTGGGCCAGATCGTCACATCCGCCGGGTAAGACGGCGCCGGCTGGGCAATAGCGGCGACAGAACAACACACGATTGACAACAATGCAAGGACGCAGCATGGTCGCATGGAAGTCTCCGTTGTTCATCTTCTCGAGCAGGGTCAGCGTCTCGCTGGCCTGGAATACCAGGCGGTTCGGATTTCAGGAAGGCCAGCGAGGACGCCGGCGCTGCTTTCAGTTCAGCCGCTCGTGGTTTGCTGAAGCACCCCCTACATGCTCAGCTTCCTCGGGAAATAATCCTGTTTCATCGCCTTCTTCGCCAGCGCCAGCGTTTCCTCCGCAACCTCGTTGGCCTTACGCGTGCCCTTGCGTAAGGCATCGATCACGTCGTCCGGCCTCTGCTCGAAGTATTTGCGTCGCGTGCGAATCGGATCGATCACCGCGTTGAGCACCTCGATCAGTTTGCGTTTCACGGCCACATCGCCGATCCTGCCGCCGGCGTACGCGGATCGCGTTTCCTGGACCCAGGCCTTGTCCGAGTTGAATGTGTCGTTGAAAGCCCAGAGCGGGTTCTTCTCGGGGTCGGTTTCGCCGGGGTCGGTCACGCGAATGCGCTTGGGGTCGGTGTACATTCCCATCACCTTCTTCTGCACCGTGTCGGCATCATCAGACAGGAAGATTGCGTTGTTCAGCGACTTGCTCATCTTCAGCAGGTTGCCGTCGGCACCGGGAGCGCCCAGGCCGACGAGCCGCATCACGCGGCCGAGTTTCGGCTCGATCACCGGGAACAGCCCCCCTGCTTTCACATAGTCACGGTCTTCGGTCTGTGGGTCGACGCCGCAGTAGATCTGGTCGAACTTGCGGGCCACTTCGCGGGTCATCTCCAGATGCGGGAGTTGATCCTCGCCGACCGGCACAAGCTGCGGGCGGAAGGCCAGGATGTCGGCCGTCTGCCCGACCGCGTACATGGGAAAACCGAACGAGTGATTGTCGCCCAGGCCCTTGTCGCGGATTTCATCCTTGAGCGTCGGGTTCTTCATCACGCGGTTGAACGGCAGGAGCATGGCGAAGAAGAAAGTCAGTTCGTCGATGGCCGGGACTTCCGACTGGATGAACATGCTGCTTTTGTCGGGGTCGATGCCGCAGGCGAGGTAGTCGGTGGCGATTTCGATGACGCTCTGGCGAATATCGTCGGGCTTGTCGGCCCGGGTCGTGAAGGCATGTTTGTTGGCGATGATGAAGAAGCACTCGTAGGAATCCTGGAGCGCCAGCCGGTTCTCGACGCTGCCGACAAAATGGCCCAGATGAAGGCGGCCGGTGGGCGTGTCGCCGGTGAGGATGCGGGGTTTGCTGTTTGGAGTCATGGGCGGGATTTATACCGGTTGTGCGGGGGAAATGCGATGTTTCCGGCAGGCGGGAACCCACGGAGCAGGCTCCGTGGGCGTTGGGGGTTGTGGAAGGTGCGTGAAAAGAAATGTCTGGAGGTTGGTGGTTTCGAGGACTTGAGACATAAGGGGCTGCTGGCAAAGTGGTTATGAGTGATTCAGGGCGTCGGCAACAGGCAATAAACGATGTTCTTTTCGGGTCCAAGGGAAGTCCCGTTGGGTCCCGTTTGGTCCCGTGGGGGCTCCGGAGCAGTTGATAGTTGTTGGTTGATAGTTGATAGTGCGGAGGTGGAGAGGCGAGGAACGATGAATGCAGAATGGGGAATGCAGAATGGGGAATGCAGAATGGGGAATGCAGAATGGGGAATGCAGAATGGGGAATGCAGAATGGGGAATGCAGAATGGGGAATGCAGAATGGGGAACAGCGGCGAAGGGGTGTGTCAGGTCCATTATGTTGCTCCTTCATATTATCCGTGGCGCTGCGCGCGCGGAGCGTTTTGCGCGCAACAGCGCGCAGCGCAAAAGTGGAGTTGGTGCTGTGGGGGTGTGATTTGTGAAAATGGAAATTCTCTCGCGCGCGCAACACCGGCGCGCAACACCCAAATTGCATGTCCAGTTCAATTCAAGACTTATCCCCAAATTCGCCCTGCCGCCCGGCGGATCCCACCCGCCCCAACGGTGTACTCCAGGGTGGTAGTACACCACGGCAGAATTCCTCCCCGGCCTCACGCCGGCCAGATTCGCATGATGTCGGCCGTCCGACTCGGGCAGTTTTTCAGCCGCGATGTAGCAGGGTGTACTTCAGCCCGACCTTCGCACTTCCCACCCCAGAACCTCGATAGGACGCTGGAAACGCGGAAAATGGTCACGAGGTCTTCACCACAGCCTCCTTTCCCTGCTCCTCCGGCAGGAGCAGTTTGCCGCTGCGGATTCGCGGCGGCGGCTGGCCGGGCAAGGCCAGTTGCAGCTTTTCCAGCAACGCCGCCTGGTCCGGCTCCGGCTCGGTGTAACGCGGCATCACCAGCCAGCGGCCATCCGTCGT
>JBEKVL010000022.1:0-17640 GCA_049514055.1 Tepidisphaeraceae bacterium
TCATGGTCAGGATGGGCTGGTATGCCGAGCCGGTCGCGGCGGAGTTGCCGACCGAGGAAATGATCAAGGTGGTGTGACCGTTGGGTCGAGATTGAGAGGGTGATGCCATGAAAAACGGGCTGGTTATTCTTGTTCCAATATACAACGACTGGCTGCCGGCGGCGCGGCTGGTTAAGCAGCTCGACGAGGTGTTGGTCCAGCATTGCTTACAGACGGAGATTCTATTGGTCGATGACGGGTCCACCCAGCTCATGCATGCGGAGATGACGAGCCTGCGACTCAGGGCAATAGAGCAAGTACAAGTGCTGCGCCTGCGACGGAACGTCGGCCACCAGCGGGCGATCGCCATTGGGTTGACCTACGTCGAGGAGAATATGCAGGGAAGGGCGTTGGTGGTGATGGATGGAGATGGTGAAGACGATCCCAGTGATATACCCCGCATGGTCGCGAAGATGGAGGATGTGGGCGAGAAGATGATCGTATTTGCCGAAAGAACCAAACGGTCGGAGAGTCTCACGTTTCGCGTGTTCTACTATCTGTATCGAATGCTGCATCTGCTATTGACAGGAATGCGGGTGCGCGTTGGCAACTTCAGCGTGATCCCGTGGGAAATGCTGGTGAGGCTGGTAGTGGTTTCAGAACTGTGGAGCCATTATGCGGCGGCGGTTATCAAGTCGCGTCTGCTGTTTGAGACAGTGCCGACACAACGGGCCAAGCGAATTGACGGGCGATCGCACATGAACTTCGCTACCCTTGTGTTACACGGGTTGAGTGCGATATCGGTATTTGGAGAACTCGTGGGGGTGCGCCTACTGGTGGCAGCGGGGATCGTGACTAGCGCGCTGCTAATGGTGTTTGGAGGACTGGTCGTGGCCTGGTTTACCACGGACCTGCACATAGCCCGGTGGTTTATTGCCTCGATGGGGTTATTGATGGTGCTGGCTTCGGCCATCGTGGCGCTGGCGGCGGTGTTCGCGTTCTTGACCCTTTACGCCCGCTCTAACATGAGCTTCCTTCCATTACGGGATTATGCTTTCTTTGTATACCAGCGGGTGTGTGTATATCCGAGCGTAGATAAACGGCCGGGACAGAGCGGAAATGCTGAAGACCTGATCGGGGTGCAGGCACATCGATGCGAAAGTGGAACATCTGATGCTCCTTGCGATGGCTTTCCACTACGGGCACCATGACAGGTGTCCTGTGCAGACTGGCTATCCGGCGTAAGCTTGGGACCAAGTAATCACACGTCGATTCTCACCACCGAGGTCGTATTGTGCCGGGTCATTTGATCGACTGGGCTGAATCTACCCCCTCTGCCACAGTTCCGGACTGGAGCCGCGAGGCATGCCGCTGCTGGTGGGATCCAAGCCGTCGGCTCATGCGGTCCATTCGTGGGTATCAGTATTGGCAGGGAAGGTGGGGACTCGTTGGACAGTTGATGAAGCGGATTCATGTGCTGAGGCATCGTTTTTGGAGCATCGTGTGCGGTGCGGAGATACCAATCAACTGTCAGATCGGCGGCGGATTATTGCTGCCGCATCCGAATGGCATTGTCATTGCGTCGGATGCGGTCGTCGGGCCAAACTGTCTGATCTTTCACCAAGTGACCCTCGGCAGCGGAGACCCAAACCTGGTGTCCCGACAATCGGCGGCCATGTTGACATCGGCGCCGGCGCCAAGATATTGGGTGGGGTAGTGATTGGCGATGATGCGAAGGTCGGGGCCAATGCCGTCGTCCTGGACGATGTCCCGGCTGGGGCAACGGCGGTGGGGATACCCGCACGGATCCTTCGCCGGGCGGAGAAACGACCAGGCGGGAAACCATGAGCTGCCTTGGCATTGTCATTATCGGTCGCAATGAGGGAGAGCGGCTGGGGCGTTGTCTGGACTCCGTTTCAGGACGGGTGGATGTCGTAGTGTATGTCGATTCCGGCTCGACGGATGGCAGCGTGGAACTGGCCCGGCGGTTTGGCGTGGAGGTTGTGGAACTGGATATGAGCATCCCCTTCACAGCCGCCCGGGCGCGGAACGAAGGATTCGCACGCCTCCGCAAGATTGAGTCGGAACTGCGGTATGTGCAGTTTGTCGATGGCGATTGTGTGATGGCGGAGGGGTGGCTGGAAGCGGCCGAGAGTTATCTCGTTGAACACCCAGATGTCGCAGTCGTCTGTGGCCACTTAATCGAAGGGAATCGCTGTGCAACCATCTACAACCGGCTGTGCCACTTGGAGTGGCAGAAGACGCCCGGCGAGATACCGGCGGCCGGCGGTATCTTCATGGTCCGCGCAACTCTATTTACCCAAGTGGGAGGATTCGATCCGGCGGTGATGACCGCGGAGGACGACGAGCTGTGTCTGCGTATTCGTCGCGCGGGAGGGAAAATGGTGGTGCCCGCATTGGAATACATTGGTGCTTGTGATCGGCGATCTCTGTGCTCGCGGATGATTGGAAGAGGTTTGTTTGCCGAAGCAATTCTGGAGTCAGCCACTCACCGAGACGCATGGTCCGCGCGACCGAAGGAGGCGATTCACCAGCGGGAACAATTCCTAAGTCCATGTTTGGGTTGGGGTCGTGCGGTCGAGACTGCGTTAACTCGTACCCGTCGCAGTTTTTGACACAGTGAGCGTTTCGCACAATGTCCATTAGGTTGTTCTCAACGGTCGCAACGAGGGCGACCACCTTCATCAGTGCTTGCCGGCGGTGTGTAATGCATCAGGAGAGAGTAACATGACTGCGTCTGATCTACCCACACGAGCGAACGAGGTCCGACGTCCTTTCTGGATGGATCTGCTGGCGTGTCCGCGTTGTGGTGAGGACATGGCCGAGACAAACGGATGTGACCACTGTGGTTTGACGTTCGCGAGGGAAGATGGGTTGCTTTGCATGAAGTCTGCCAATCTAAAGCGCGAGGTTCGGTTTCCATTCTCCGCTGCACGGTCGGCCCCAGCGAGGGACTATGTCCAACGCGTTGTAAGAGACCCACCAGTAGCAAAGGATGCTGGCGAAACTCCCTATCATGTTGATGCGGCCCATGTGGCGGTAATCAACAAACTGAAGCAAGGAAGTCGCGTACTCGAGATCGGGTGCGGTGGAGGTCAATGCCGCGGCTGGTTTGAGCGGAAAGGCATGAGCTATGTTGGCGTTGACCTATGCCGCACCAGGGTCTTCGACTGGCTTCAGAAATACGGTGGGCCGGATCTGCTTTGTGACTGCCATTTCCTACCGTTCAGAAGTATGCAGTTTGATTTGGTTTACTGCGCGGCATTGTTCGAACATGTGGCGTGCCCGGTATTGGTAATGATGGAAGTTGCCAGAGTTCTGAAGCAAGGGGGGTATTTCTTGGGCAATTGTGCCTTTCTGGAGCCTTGGCACGACAGCAGTTTCTGCCACATGTCTCCGCTGGCAGCAATCGAAGCCCTGACGGCAGCGGGACTTGACGTGGATTATGTCTGGCCGGGTCGCGGGTATCATGCCTTCCGGTCAATCCCTGCCATGTGCTATCTTGGTCCGCTCAAGTTATTGGCGCATTTGGGGTGGATCCCCTACGGCCTTTACTGGCTGCAGAGCCGGGCGAGGGCTGTGGCCAGACGGCTTTTGAGCAGAGACGGGGTTCCTGACGTTTTCGATCGGGCCGTCGTTTCTGGGGCCACAGACTGGATTGCGCATCGGCCTGTGGCTTATCATTGTTCTGCTCTCGCCCCATGATGGCGCGGTGCATGACCAGTGACATCACGCAATCCTCGTGTTCGTCAGGAGATCCCTCTGAGTGTGCGGAACCCAGGGCTGGCATCGTCGTTATCGGGCGAAACGAAGGGGATCGCCTCCGCGTGTGCCTGGACTCAGTTCTGCGGGGCGACGACCCGGTGGTGTACGTGGATTCCGGATCCACGGACGGCAGCGTGGACTTGGCCAGGAGCAAGGCTGCGGAGGTGGTGTCGCTGGACATGAGTATTCCGTTCACGGCCGCCCGGGCGCGGAACGAAGGATTCGCACGCCTCCGCAAGATTGAGTCGGAACTGCGGTATGTGCAGTTTGTCGATGGCGATTGCGTGATGGCGGAGGGGTGGCTGGAAGCGGCCGCGAGCTACCTTGATGAGCATTCGGAGGTTGCGGTCGTTTGTGGCCACCTCATGGAACGGAACCATGGCGCGACCCACTACAACCGGCTGTGTCACTTGGAATGGCAGAGGACGCCCGGCGAGACACCGGCGGCCGGCGGCATTTTCATGGTCCGCGCATCGCTCTTTACCCAAGTGGGAGGATTCGATCCGGCGGTGATCGCGGCGGAAGACGACGAGTTGTGTCTGCGTATCCGCCGTGCCGGAAGGAAAGTGGTGTTTCTGGATCACGCGATGGCCAGCCACGACGAGGCCATGACCCGGTTCGGCCAATGGTGGAAGCGTGCCAAGCGATCGGGCCACGCCTATGCCCAAGGGGCCGCGTTGCATGGCCAGTCGCCGGATCGGCATTTTGTCCGGCAGTGCCGGAGCATTTGGTTCTGGGGATTGGCTGTGCCGCTGCTGGCAATCATTCCGGCGTGGTGGACATGGGGAGCCAGCGCGTTGTTGCTGGGGGGATATCCGGCACTGGGGTGGCGGATATACGCCTATGGCCGGCGGCGCGGCTGGAGCGGTGCGGATTCGCGGTTGTACGCCTTCTTCACGGTACTAGCGAAGTGGCCACAACTGCTGGGGATGCTGCAATATTACCGCAACCGGTGGCAGGGCCGCAGGCCGACGTTGATCGAGTATAAGGAAGTTGGAAAGCCCGCATGACTACATCAGTCGAATCGATTGCCGCCAAGCAGGTTGCCCCGATGCCTCGTCGCGGGCCGGGACCGTGGCGGGTGGCGCTGCTTGGCGCCGGCTACATCGCCGAATGGCATGCGAAGGCGATCCGGATGGTCGAGGGTGTCAATCTCGTCGCCGTGTGTGACAAGGCAATCTCCCGCGCCCAGGCATACGCCGGCGCCTTCGGTATTCCGCACGCATACGGCAGTGCGGCGGAGATGCTCAAGAGCGAGAGACTGGACGCGGTTCATGTGCTGCTCCCACCCGATCTGCACTTTGCTGCCGCGATGGAAGTGCTGGATGCGGGTGTGCATGTGTTCCTGGAAAAGCCCATGTGTACGCGGGCGGAGGATTGCGAAGCGCTGGCGCAACGAGCGGCCAAGGATGGGCTCCGTGTGGGTATCGGACACAACTTCCTGTTCGCCGGAGTGTACGAACAACTTCGCCGAGACGTGCGGGAAGGGAAACTGGGGCGGATCGATCAGGTGACGATCGACTGGAGCAGAGAACTCGGACAGATCAGCGGGGGTCCGTTTGATATCTGGATGCTGCGTGAACCGCAGAACGTCATGCTGGAGATCGGCCCGCACTCGGTGGCCCATCTGCTGGATCTGTTGGGCCAGCCCGAGCAAATGCAGGTGCGGGCGAGCAATCCAGTGGAATTGCCGACCGGCGTGCCGTTCTACCGGCGCTGGCAGGTGGATGCGTTCGCGGGCAAGACGGCCGCCACATTGCGGTGGTCGTTCGTGCCGGGGTTCGCCGAACATACGATCCATGTACGGGGGAGGCTAGGCAGCGCGATTGCAGACCTGGAGCGAAACACCTATAGCCTGCGCCGGCATACCCCCAAGGATGATGATCTGGATCGCTACGCGATGATCCGCGACGAGGCCAAGAGCCTGCGGACGCAGGGTTGGCGAAATTTGCGCAACTATGTCCTGTCGAAGTTCAAGCTGTCCAGACAGGGTAGCGCCTATGCGTCGAGCATTGCCGGGGCGACGGCGGCATTTTATGCGTCCATTGGCGGCGAAATGGATCACCGGGTTTCCCCGGAACTGGGCCGGGAGGTCATTGCGATCTGCCAGGAGATTGGCCGCTTGGCCGCCATTCCACCTCGTCCTTCCCAACCGGCGCAGCGGGCAGAGAATGCCGTTATCCCTGACGCAGTGGCAGCGCCTCGTATTCTGGTGCTGGGCGCGACGGGCTTTATTGGCCGGGAACTGGTGCGCCAGCTTATCGCGCAGGGCCGCGGCGTGCGTGTGCTCGTCCGGAGCGCCAGCAAGCTCCCGCCCGATCTGCGGACACCGTTGGTCGAGGTGGTGCGGGGGGATCTGGCCAACGAACTGGATCTGGCTGCGGCGTTCAGTGGAATCGACTGCGTTTACCATCTGGCGCGGGCCATGGTAAAGACATGGAGCGACTACCAGAAGCATGATATCGAGTTGACGAAGCGGATCGCCGAGCATTGCCTGGGTGGCGCGGTCAAGCGTCTGATCTACACGGGCACGATCGACTCGTACTATGCGGGCGCCGGGGCCGGCACGATTACCGAGAGCACACCCCTCGATCCTCGTGTGCATCGGCGCAACCTTTACGCAAGAGCTAAGGCTGTTTCTGAAGAGATGCTGATACAAATGCATCGTGAGCAAAAACTGCCGGTGGTAATTGTGCGTCCTGGCATCGTCATTGGACGTGGTGGCAGCCCCTTCCACTGGGGTGTCGGCATGTGGCGATACGGCTCGATTTGCCAACTCTGGGGCGATGGCACAAACAGACTGCCGTTCGTTCTAGTTGAGGATGTGGCCAGGGGATTGGTTGCCGCCATGGATACTCAGGAGATCGACGGCCAATCGTTCAATCTAGTCGGCGATCCGTGTTTGAGCGGCCAGGAATATCTGGATGAACTGGAGCGGTTTGCCGGAATCAAGCTCATGCGGCATCCGACGCCGATTTGGAAGTTCTACCTTGGCGACATGTTCAAATGGGTGATCAAGGTTCTGGTTCGCCATCCCGAGCGGCGGCGGCCGAGTTACCATGACTGGGAATCGCGCACGCAGCGGGCGATCTTCGACTGTTCGCAGACAAAACAGCAACTCAACTGGCTACCTGTTACTGATCGAAACGAGATCATTCGGTGCGGGATCCAAATCCCGATTTCCGAAGTTGTCAACTGATGCTCATCGCCTACCTCGTCAACCAGTATCCCCACACCTCCCACACCTTCATCCGCCGGGAGATCTTGGCGCTGGAGACGGCGGGGGTGAGCGTGTTCAGAGTGTCGCTGCGGCGGCCTCCCGTGCAGCTTGTTGATCCGGACGATATGGTGGAGCAACGGAAGACTGTTGTGCTCCTCGATGCCCCGTTCAAGGTCCTTTTGATGGCCATTCGATGGGCGTTTAAGCATCCGCTAGAGGTTATCACGTCATTCGGGCTGGCTCTGCGCGTGGGATGGCGGTCATATCGTGGTTTGCCTCACCATCTGATCTACTTTGTGGAGGCGCTCGCCCTGGCCTGGTTGCTCAGCCAACAGGGCATCGAGCATGTCCATGCGCACTTCGGCACCAACTCTTCTACAGTTGCCATGTTGTGCCACGCGGCCGGTGGGCCGGCGTTCAGTTTCACCGTTCATGGACCCGACGAATTTGACGCCCCCCGCGGTTGGTCATTGGGCCAGAAGGTCGAGCGGGCAGAGTTCGTCGTGGGCATCAGCGAATTCACGCGTAGCCAGCTCTACCGCTGGTGTTCGTATGAACAGTGGCCCAAGGTGCGTGTGGTCCACTGCGGCGTAGATGACCTGTTTGCCGCGATGCCGGCCGACAGTATTCCCCCAGGGTCGCGACTGGTGTGTATCGGGCGGCTGGGCGAGCAGAAGGGCCAGGCGATTCTGATTCGGGCGGTACGTGAGCTGGCGCGGCAAGGAATGGCGCTTGAACTGACGCTTGTGGGTGATGGCCCGCTTCGCGGTGAGCTGCAAACGCTGACCCGGCGGCTTGGTGTCGAGAAGAACGTGCATTTTGCGGGGTGGCGGAGTGGCCAGCAGGTGCGCGAGCATCTGCTGAGTAGCAGGGCAATGGTCCTTCCCAGTTTCGCCGAGGGGCTTCCGGTGGTGATCATGGAGGCACTCGCTCTTGGCCGGCCTGTGGTCAGTACGTCCATCGCCGGGATTCCTGAACTCGTGCAGCCGGGCGTCAACGGCTGGCTCGTCCCCGCCGGATCGGTGGATGCGCTGGCCGAGGCGATGCGAGAGGTCTTGCACACGCCCGTGGAGCGGCTGACAGAAATGGGTCTGGCCGGCAGGCAGCGCGTGCTGGAGATGCACAATGCAAGCCGCGAGGCAGCGAAACTGGCGGAGTTGTTCCGGCGGGCGGTGGGGGAGCCTCGGGGCGTGGCTGCAAACGCCTGTCAACCGGCTACGCCGGCGGGTGCCGGCGACCCGACGAAATGACATCCCTATGCTGGCCGACATATTCCTGACTTGCCTGGTTCTCGCGGTCCTCGTGCCCGTGGCTGTGGTTGCGATCGAGTGCCTGTTGGCGGTACTGCTTGCCACAAATCAGCGAGATTTGCATCACGTTGCGGCAAAGCGTCCGTTGCTCGCGGTGCTGATCCCTGCACACAATGAAGAAGCGGGCATCGCGCAGACACTGGCCGCGATTGTACATCAATTACGTCAGGGCGATCGGCTCGTTGTTGTTGCCGACAACTGCGCGGATCGGACGGCCGACATCGCGCGCGACGCCGGCGCGGAAGTGATAGAACGCGTCGATGACGAAAGACGGGGCAAGGGGTATGCACTGGATGCCGGGATCAGATATCTGGCGGCGAGCGGAAGTGGCCAGATTGCCGGGCAGTCAAAATGTGTCGGAGTACCAACACCACGGGCTGGAAGCCCGTGCCACGAAATTCTGCCGGTTGGAGACGATTCCCAGAACGATGGTGACACCCCTGCGGATCGTCCCGAGGTTCTGGTGGTGGTCGATGCCGACTGCGACTGCCAGTCCGGATCGCTGGCAGAACTGGCGGCGGGTGTGGCCCAGACCGGTCGGACCTGCCAGGCCGCGTACCTGATGGAGACGCCGCCGGAGCCCTCGCCCGCAACCCGCGTGTCGGCATTCGCCTTTCGGGTGAAGAACCTGGTGAGGCCACTCGGGCTGCATCGGCTGGGTTTGCCCTGCCTGCTGACTGGGACGGGAATGGCGTTTCCGTGGGCGTCGATATCCGGCGCGGCGCTGGCCAGCGGAAACATCGTGGAGGACATGCAGTTGGGCCTGGACCTTGCCATCGCCGGCCATCCGCCCCGGTTTTGCCCGGGGGCCACGGTGGTGGGCCGACTCCCGGCGCAGGCTTGCACGGCCGATACCCAACGCACCCGCTGGGAACACGGCCACTTGCAGACGATGCTGACGCAGGTGCCGCGGCTGATCGGCCGGGGTGTCACCACGTTCTCACCCCGGTTGCTCGGGCTGGCGCTGGAACTGGCCGTGCCACCCCTGTCACTCCTCGTCTTCGCCTGGATCGTCTTGAGCGCGGCGGCCGTTGCCGGCGCGTTTGTCGCGGGCTGGCGGCTGCCGCTCATACTTGCAATAGCGGGTTGGATTCTGCTCTCGGCAGCCATCGGCTCGGCGTGGTGGCGGTTTGCCCGGGACATCCTGCCGCTGCGCCAGATGCTGTTCATCCCCGTCTATATGCTCGGCAAGATTCCACGGTTCGTGGCGTTTGTGACGCGGAGGCAGCGGGAATGGATTCGGACGGCCCGCGAAGTAGAGAAAGTTGATAGTTGATAGCTGGTGGTTGATAGTGCGTAGTGATCGGTAATCAAAGGACAGAGACTTTGACCGCAGATAAGGCCGATAGCCCGGATGAAGACGGAGTTCATCCGAGTCATTGGCGCTATCGGCGATTAATCTCCCCTGATTAAGAAGAGTCACTCGCGCCGAGCATGCAAGGACGTACATGGGCACCATCAAAACAGAAGAGGAACAGGATGCCCTGGGAACGCATGAGAAAGCGGTGTCGAGCCACCGCACTCCAAAGCGGGACATACCCGCGGAACTGCCGGCGATCAATCTCATGGGCATGCGACTGCATGCTGTCATCGAAGCACAAGCAATCGAGCATATTCTCGCGGAACTGTCGGCCGGGCACGGGGGGTGGGTCGTCACGCCCAATCTCGACCATCTCCGGCGATTCACACTGGACCGGCAAGTGCGGGAACTCTACGCGACGGCCAGCCTCTCACTGGCCGATGGAATGCCCCTTATCTGGGCGGCGCGGTTGCGGGGGACACCACTGCCACAGCGCGTGCCGGGATCCGGGCTGATCTGGTCCCTTAGCGCCGCCGCGGCTGCCGGCGGCCGCTCGCTTTACCTGCTCGGCGGGGAGCCGGGGTCCGCCGATGACGCGGCGGCAATCTTGCGGAGCCGATACCCCAACGTCCGGATAACGGGCACTGATTGCCCCGAAATGGGGTTCGAGCAATCTGAATCGGTCATGCAGTCGCTCATTGACCGAGTTGTAAAGGCCGATCCTGATATTGTGTACGTCGCTTTGGGTTCACCGAAGCAGGAGTGGCTGATCGGGCGGATTTACCAGCACCTGCCGCGGGCGTGGTGGATCGGTGTCGGGATCAGTTTCAGCTTCGTGGCCGGGCGCGTGCGGCGGGCTCCGGCCTGGATGCAGCGGGCCGGACTGGAATGGCTGCATCGCCTGGCCCAGGAACCCCGGCGGCTGGCCAAGCGATACCTTGTCCAGGGGCTGCCGTTTGCGGTGCGGCTTTTGACCTGGGCGATGTTCAGCCGGCCGAATCGTGGTGACTCGGTAACCCGGCGGTGTGAAGGATGCTAGAATAGGAAGTTGGAAGCATGACGACGATGGTGAAGCAGTCCCTCTCTCTGGCCCCCTTGCCGGTTTGCGACCGGCTGGCGGGGCTGCGCGCTGTCGTGCTGCTCGGCGGCACTGTGCGGCCGGGCCGATTGAGTGCCGCCATCGGCCGGCCCATCTTCGCCCTGCCGCTGGATGCGCGGCGGTCGATCCTCGACTACTGGCGTCAGCAGACGGCCGCACTGGGCCGGAGCATCGCGCGGCCGGACCTGCCTGTGCGCGTGATGGTCGACCGCAACTCTCCGGAGACAAAACTGGCTCCCGCGGCCACGGCCGGGGTCGAGCTGGCGCCGTTCCAGTTGGAACGGGACCCGCAGGATTACAGGGGGACAGGTGGAGTTCTGCGTGATCTGGCCGGATCGTATGAGAAGGATGATCTGTTGCTGGTGGCCAATACGGCCCAGGTTCTCGTTCGCTCGCTGAGCGGCTGCGCGATTGCGATGGCCGAGCGCGCGTCGGAGGGTGCGGAAGTGGTCGTGGCCGACCACGAGGATGGCACGCCGTCGGGCTTGATGCTGGTTCGGTGCTCGGTGTTGTCGCTCATCTCCGAAACTGGATTTGTGGACATGAAGGAGCAGGCATTGCCGATGATCGCCAGATCCCACCGCGTTGGCGTGGCTCATTTCCCTGAGCCGACCGGCCTGCCCATCCGCTCGCTGGCGCAGTATGTCCAGGCGCTCAGGTGGCACGCCCTGCAGGATGCCGGTAAATCCGTGCAGGCCGATCCCTTTGCGGAGAATCTGGAACACGTGTTTAACATTGTGGAGCACGGCGCCACGGTGGATGCAAACGCCCGGCTCCACGATTCGGTCGTGCTCGCCGGCGGCGTGGTCGAGGCCGGGGCGACGCTCGTTCAGTCGGTGGTCTGCCCGGGCGGGCGCGTGCGGCGCGGCGACGTGGTCGTCGACCGCGTCGTGGCCGCGGGCCGTAGGCGGAATGATGAATGATGAATGCAGAATGCGGAATGCAGCATGATGAATGAGGAGTAGCAGAGATATGTACGTGGTGTCGAGAAATACCTGGAGGCCCATTCACGTCGCCGCGGCGCTGGTCATGATCGCGCTCGGCGTGGTGGTCACGTTCAAGCCCTGGGCCGACATGTACTTCATCGCCAGCAAGGACGAGGAAGCCAGCCAGATGTGGCTGGTTTTTCCCGTCGCGGCCTGGCTGGTGTGGGTTCGCCGGGGCCGGTTGCGCGGGTGCCGGCCCATGGGCAGCCTGCTGGGCCCGGCGATCGTTGCGATTGGCTGGATACTGTCGACGGTTGGTTTCTACAGGTCGGTCCAGGCATTCTGGCACTTCGGGGCCGTCCTCGTTCCGCTCGGCGGGTTTCTGTCCGTGGTGGGCCGCGACCTGATCCGGCGATTCATGCCGGCGTTTCTGGTCCTGGTGTTTCTGGTGCCGATCCCGGGCCGAGTCCGGCAGAGCATCTCCGGCCCGATGATGCGCACCACCGCCGCCGTGACAGAACAGGTATCGGATTTCCTGGGCGTCCCGGTGGACCGCTCGGGCAATCAACTGTGCATCAACGGTCATCCGGTCAATATTGAAGAGGCGTGCAACGGATTGCGAATGGTCTTCTCGTTGCTGCTCGTGTCCTACGCGTTCGCTTTCGGGGAGCCGTTGCGGAACTACGTGCGGGCGCTGATCCTCCTGGCGAGCCCGCTGTCGGCCATGGCATGCAATGTGGTACGCATGGTTCCAACGCTGTGGATGTACGGGTATGCAGCCAAGTCCTCCGCCGATCGTTTTCACGATATGGCCGGCTGGGTCATGCTTGTGGTGGCCTTCCTGTTGCTGATGTCGATCATCCGGATCCTCCAATGGGCAATGCTGCCCGTCCGTCACTTCACGCTCGCTGGAGAATGAATCAATGCAACGATCCGCGTACTATGCTCTGCCCGCGATACTGGCTTTGGCGCTGATGGCCGGCCAGGCGATCGAATCGCTGGCCCGGCCCACGCCGAAGGATGCCGAACCGTATCATAAGTTCGTGCGGGGCGTCGCCGAACGACTTCCGAAGCAGTTCGGAGACTGGCGCGGCGAGGACCAGGAGCCCATGCGGGGTGCCGTCAAGCTTCTCCGCCCGAATGTGATGATCCAGCGGCGTTTTGTGAATTCGGCCACCGGCGAGTACGCGAGCCTGCTCATCGTGCATTGCAAGGACGCCCGCGATCTCAATGGTCATTGGCCGCCGGTCTGTTACCCCGCTCAGGGCTTTACCATGGATCGGCAGATCGATCGCGACTGGGCGCTGGCGGGGCGGAAGATTCCGGGCCGGGAGTATACGTTCTCCAGGACGGATGGCCTGCGGACGTCGAGCCTTCATGTTTACGGGTTGCTGTTGTTGCCGGCGAGCGGGGCGGTGCGCGACATGCGCGACATCGGGGGCGCGGCCGCCGACTTTCTCCGGCAGTTCTACGGCGCGTCGCAGATCCAGCTCGTCATGGACGACTCGCTGCCCGCCGATCGCCGCGACCGGATATTTCTGGAAATCATGGAAGCCAATATGCCCATTATCGATGCCTTGACCGCGGGAGGTTCCAGATGACTTACGATCTTCAGGTACGCCAGCGCCAGGACAACCTGCCGGAACTGGCTGACCCGTATGGTTCTTCAGGAGTCGATGGCCAGGGCGAACTGCAGGAAGGCCTGTTCATCAAGGTGCATCGCCTGCTGCGCGGCAGGTATATCTGGGCGATTCTGCTGGGGCTGGTCCTTGGAGGCGGCGGGGCGTACCTCGGGTTCATCATTCGCAAACCCATCTGGTCGGCGACAGGCGTGGTCCAGATTCGTGCCAACCCCGGTTACGTGCTTCGCCCGTTCGAGGACTCGGGCTTTATGAACGCCTTCGAGGCCTTTCGCCAGACCCAGGCGTCCCTTCTGAAGCAACAGCGGGTGGTTGAGATGGTGATACAGTCCCCGGCGTGGCGGGCCCTGAACCGCCCCGGCACTATCGACGAGGTCTACCAGGATTTTCTCCTCAATCTCGATGTCGTCACCCCGCCTGGCACCGAAATGGTGCTGGTGGTCTTCAAAGATCCGGACACCAACGCCTGTGTGGCGGCGGTCAAAGGTATCCTGGCTGCCTACAGCGCCATCTATCTCGAGAACGAAGAACGCGAGCAGGAAGAGAAACTCGCGAAACTCGACGGAATGCGCGTTGCCATCAAGAGCGAGCGGGATGCCAAGGCCGACGCCATCCGCGCCATCGCCCGCGATTTTGGAACCGATGATTTGCGCCCGATTCACCAGGCCAAACAGGCCAGTCTCAGCCAGATCGAAAATGAACTGCACCGGTACGATGCTCAACTTGCGGAACTGGCTGTGGCGGACAAGCCCACGACGCAGCCGACTACGCAACCGGTTGTCGATGGACAGACTCCCGTCGACATCCAGAAACTCGCCATGAAACCGTTCAAGGACTGGACGGTGGGTGACATTACCATGGTTGACCCGAAGATGAGCCAGTTGTGGAACGATCTACAGGAAGCCGAGCTTCGCAGGGAGTTCGTGTCTCAAAACAAGGGACCCAAACACCCCATGGTGATGGAATGGGACGCGACGATCAAAGCCCGGCGGCAGGCCGTCGAACGCTACGCCGAGCAATGGCGCACGTCGCCTGTCAACACGGCCAGCCTCCTCCTTTCCAAACTTGGCACCGGAGGCACCGGCCTGGTCGTCCCGGATCCCACGGGCAGTCGACGACGGCAACTCGAAGCTTCCCGCAAGCAGTATCTCGAACTCATCCAGCCGCTCGAGAAGGAAGCCAAGACGATCGGCCTGAAGATGATCGAGATCGAGCAACTGCGACAGGAGGAGAAGGACAAAGATACTGCGCTGGCCGAGGTCGTCCGGCGTATCGAAACGCTGCGAACCGAAGGCAAGGCCGCAGGCCGCGTGCGGATTGTCTCCAATGGAGATCGGCCCGTCCGGGCGAAAGACCCCCGCCTGCAGTTCGCAGTCCTGCTGGGAATGTGCGGGTTCGGCCTGGGCGCCGGGTTCTTTGTTATGTTGGGTCTTTTCGATCGCCGCATGCACAATCTCGACGATGCGCGAATCACGGCACGGCTCCCCCTGCTCGGAATTCTCCCCGAACTCCCGCAGGACCTGGCCGATCCCGAGCAGGCGTCCATGGCCGCCCACTGCGTACACCAGATCAGGACCCTTCTCCAGATCGGGCAGCGCGGCGAGGAGCGGCGGACTTTCGCCGTCACCTCTCCCGCCGCCGGCACCGGCAAAACCAGCCTCACGCTCGCCCTCGGAGTTTCCTTCGCGGCCGCCAGTTCCAGGACCCTCATGATCGACTGCGACGTCATCGGCGGCGGCCTGACCGCACGCATCGAAACGATCATTCGACGCAAGATCGGCCAGATACTCAAACGGCAAGGCGCGATCACGGAGCAACAGCTCGAAACCGCCCTGCGCCTGGCGCACAACTCACAACGGAAACTGGGCGAGATCCTGGTGGAACTTGGCTACCTTCTGTCGCAGGACGTCGAGCGCGCGCTGGCGGCGCAACAGGATGAGCCGGCCGTCGGGATGCTCGATGCGCTTTCCGGCGAGGCCATCGAGGATTGCGTCGCGGAAACCGGGATCCAGGGCCTGTGCATACTGCCGGTCGGCGGCGCGCTGGCGTCAGACGTCTCCAAACTCTCGCCGCAGGCCCTGCGCAACCTGCTGGCGCGGGCCAGGGAGCGATTCGACATCATTCTCATCGACACCGGCCCCGTGCCAGGCAGCCTGGAGGCCTCGGCCGCCGCCACCGTCGCGGACGGCGTCATTCTGGTCGTGTCCCGCGGCGAGCATCGGCCGCTGGTGGAGAGGTCCCTGCAATATCTTCATGAACTTGGAGCGCGCCTGTCAGGCATGGTCTTCAACCGGGCCGGCGACCGCGATGTGGATGCCGCCACCACGACGACCCGCCTGACCTCCTTCGATCGCACCGGCCGGCCCCCGACAGGCGTGCCGCAGGAGCAGGTCGACAGCAAATTCGGTCCCGTCGCCGGCGCCGTGGCGACTTCGTCTCCGGCCAGCAAGGCGGGCACTCGTCCCCAACAACCATGAGCACCTCCGCAACGCAGAATCCGGCTTCCGTTTCCCGGCCGACCCTCTGGGGGCTCACGCCCACACAACTGCACGACCGCTTCTGGGCGGCGCGCGGCGTCCAGGTCGTCCGCCAGGGCGAGCCCTCTGAAATCGTCGCTCACGCCGAATTGTTCCTCCTGACCGACGCCCGCACGCTGGCCATCTTCAAACTGATGCGCTCCGTGGACGTGCTTTCGTGGCTCAAACCGGACATTCTCTATGTCCGCCTGCACGATGAGCGCGAACGAGGCTACCAGGAGCACGTTGTCACCGGAGACGACGGCGCGTTCGTGCGATTCGAACGGCGCTACGGAGGCTCGGACGCCCGTCTTGCCCGTGTCGTGCTGACCTCCGACCGCCGGCTGGCCCAACTGTGGCAGAGTTGCGCCGGCGTCCAGGAAGCCTGGCGCGCCATCCGCGATGAGGTCGGACGCGACAACCGGTCGGTGCTCTCCCAGCATGGCCGCGTGTTCGACCGCTCTTCGGACGCCGAGGTCGCGCTGTTTCTCCGCGAACTGGCCCTGCGCTGGGGGCAGCCCGATTCCACGATCGCCCGCCCGCGCCGGATGCGTGCGGGCATCTGGGCCGATCCCGATTCCAGCATCGATTCCGGCGCGGCGCTTACGGGCAACGTCTGGGTGGGCGCGGGGCGTACGCTGGGGGCCCACGTAAGTGTCGTAGGCCCGGGCATCCTCTGGGACGACCCCGCACGCCGTCCGGCGGTTTCCGATATTCAGTGGCTGGAGATCGAGCCGGCCCCCGACTCCACGCGTCCCGTCAACGCGCGAAGGATGGCGTCGGTCTCCCGCGCCGCAAAACGCGCGTTCGACATCGTTTTTGCGCTCGTCGCACTGCTGTTGACCGCATGGATCTACCCCCTGGTGATGCTGGCCATCTGGCTCGAGGACGGCAGACCGTTCTTCTTCGGGCACCGTCGGGAGACGATGGGTGGGAGGGAATTCTCCTGCATCAAGTTCCGGTCCATGCGAAAGGACGCCGACCGCATCAAGGCCGAACTTGCCGGGAAGAACGAGGCGGACGGCCCCCAGTTTTTCATGGAGGAGGATCCGCGGCTGACGGCCGTCGGCAGGTTCATCCGCAAGGCGTACATCGATGAATTGCCGCAGTTCATTAATGTGTTGTTGGGGCACATGTCGGTGGTGGGTCCGCGCCCCAGCCCGCGCAGCGAGAACCAGTTCTGCCCGCCCTGGCGCGAGGCCCGCCTCTCGATCCGTCCGGGCATCACCGGCCTGTGGCAGGTGAAACGCACGCGCCGCAAGGGGCTCGACTTTCAGGAGTGGATACGATACGACTTGGAGTACGTCGAGAATCTCTCATGGCGGCTTGATTTCACGATCATTCTGGTGACGATCCGCCAGTTTCTGAGGGGAGTAATGCGATCATGAGGCCCAAAACAAAACAGCGTCTGCTCATACTGGCGGCCATTGTTGCCGCCTTCGTTTTTCTCGTCGGCGCCGGCGTATACGTTCGCCGCGGGATGCAGCAACGGAAACTCATCGCCGCGCGCGACCTCGGGCTGGCCGAGTTTGCCCAGGGCAAATACGAGCAGGCGTGCAGCGATCTCGCGGTCTACCTGCTGCCCAGCGACAACCGCCACGATCCCGACGTGATCTACAAGTTCGCTCTATCCCACCTGCTGGCCGCTGATGGCAACCACGAGCATTGGGAGGTGGCCAAGAACTGGTTTCAGGTGCATCTTGCCGTCAAGCCCGGCGACATCGAGTCGTGGAAACACCTGCTCGACCTCTACGCGCGGCTGGGAAGAATCACCGAGGCCCTCGGCGCCGCCGACCAGGTTCTGCGGGTTGAGCCTGCGAACGTGGCGGCCCTTCGCACGAAGATCGAGTGCCAGGTGCTTCTT
>JBEKVL010000023.1:0-17616 GCA_049514055.1 Tepidisphaeraceae bacterium
CTTCTCGCGGCGACAATGCGGTCGTTTTCGTTTGTAACTGCCGCACAACACAGGAGATACAGCTTCGCGGTCGTGATCTCTGGTCCCCGCGAGTGTAACCCCGCTTTGAACCACGCCCGTTTTTGGTTACGACTGAGGCACGATCAGGCGTATGGCGCGCGGAGTCGCTCCACGCGCTTACACCTTGCCCTATAATGTGCGCCGGATATTACGTCTTGCGAGCACGCAACCAATCCTGAAAGGCGAGTACAGCGCCGGACTGGTCCCGCAAAGCTTGGGTGAGGAAACGGTTGAAGACGTCGAAATCCAGGTCGGGGAGAACGCTGCTGCGGGGCCGGGCCTCGTAGTGGCCAGCGGTCGTAAGACGCATCGGCGTCAGTCGAGAGCCGTCGAACCGCCAGATCTCGGGCACGCCGATGGCGGCGTAGATGGGTTGACGCGGGATCGAGGAACGGGCGATATCGACTTCGATGGCGATATCGGGCGGCGGGTTGGTGGCTAGGTCGAGTTCCTCTGCGTCGGCCGGCGGGGCTGGTGTGGTAAGAGACACCTCGCGTTGATTGTACCATGGTCCGGCCGGTCGTGCTGTATAATTGATAATTGGCGTGGTTCAAATCACGGAGACGTCAATGGAAGAACGGCTTATCGAGACCTGGAACATTCACGACCGGATCAACGCATATCTGCTGAAGGCGATTCCCGCGGAGGCGCTGGGTTCCGCGCTGGCGCCGAAGCATCGCAACGTCTATCAACTCTTCGCCCACATTCACAATGTCCGGCTGATGTGGCTGAAGGCGGCCGCGCCGGATCTGTTGGAAGGCTTGTCCAAACTGGAGGGGGACAAAGGGGACAAGGCCGCACTGGGCGCGGCGCTCGAGGCGTCCGGAAAGGCCATTGCCACGCTGGTGCGGCGGGGTCTGGCGGCCGGGGGCAAGATCAAGAACTTCAAGCCGCACGCGGTCGCGTTCGTCGGCTACCTGATCTCGCACGAATCGCATCACCGCGGCCAGCTCGGCTGGACGCTGAAGAACACCGGCCATCCGCTGGACCAGAAGACCGGGTATGGTTTGTGGGAGTGGGGCGTGCGGTGATGGGATGGTGAGGTTGCATCCGAATATTCTCATTTTCAGATTAGTGGACTTTTATAAGGACATTATCTATAGTATTGTCGATATTAGACTTAAATGGGTCCACTAATGACTGATATATCGACAACAGCGGAGTGGGAAATCGAAGTGGGGATACAACTCCGGTCACTGCGCATGAGGCAGGAGCTTGATCAGATACAACTGGCTGATCGGGCTGGGGTTGCGCTGAACGCGGTGAAACACCTGGAACGGGGAAAAGGGGCCACATTGACCTCATTCATCAAGGTGCTGCGGGCGCTCGGCCGGGTGGATTGGCTCAAGACGCTGGCACCATCGGTTTCAATCAGTCCGCTGCAGATGCTGAAGACGCGGCAACCACGGCAACGTGCTTCACGGAGGAGGAAGAGTGTTTAAGCCGGTTCTTGCCATTGAAGTGCGGATCTGGGGCCGAAGGGTGGGCGCTGTGGCACTGGACCCGCGGCTCGGGTATTACGCGTTCGAGTACGATCCGGAGTTCGTCGCATCGGGCGTGGAACTTGCGCCGCTGAAGATGCCGCTGGCCGGCGCGCGCGAACCGTTCATTTTTGCAGATCTCCCGGAACTGACCTTCAAGCGGTTGCCGGCGATGCTGTCGGACGCATTGCCTGATGATTTCGGCAACGGGCTGATCGATGCGTGGATGGCGCGGCAAGGTGTTGAGAAACGCAACATCACCGCGCTGGACAGACTGGCGTACATGGGCAAGCGAGGTTTTGGCGCGCTGGAGTTCAAGCCGGCCAGAGGCTCCAGTACCGGGAGCGAGACGGCGATCAAGCTATCGAAACTGGTGGAAGCGGCGAGGGCCGCCGTGAGGGGTACACTGGGCAAAGACGAACTGGCCCGGTCGGCGCTGAACCAGATCATCCAGGTTGGCACGTCGGCGGGCGGCGCTCGCGCCAAGGCCGCCATTGCCTGGAATCCGAGGACGGGGGGAATCCGTGCGGGGCAGTTTGATGTCGAAGATGGTTTTGAGCACTGGTTGCTGAAGTTTGACGGAATGGGGGCGGATCGCGAATTGGGAGGTTCCCAGGACTATGGAAGAATCGAGTACGCGTATCACCTGATGGCCAGGGACGCAGGCATCCAGATGGCGGCGTGCAGGCTGCTGGAGGAGAACGGCCGGGCGCACTTCATGACGCGGCGCTTCGACCGAGAAGGCAATCGAAAGCACCACATTCAGACGTTGTGTGCGATGGCACATCTGGACTACAGACAGAAGTCGACGCACGACTATAGCCAGTTGTTCCAGACGATCGACCAGCTCGGATTGGACTACGCGGCCAGGGAACAGGCGTTTTGTCGCATGGTCTTCAACGTATTGGCCGCGAATTGCGACGACCACACGAAGAACTTCTCGTTTGTCCTTCGCGAGGGAAGCGCATGGGAGCTTGCCCCGGCATATGACGTGACGTTCGCGCACAATCCACAGGGGGAGTGGACCAGTCAGCACTTGATGTCGGTGAATGGGAAGTTCAAGGATATCACGCGGGCTGATTTGCTTGCCGTGGCCGACCGGTTCGGGATCGGATCGGCGGCCAAGGTGATCAGGCGGGTGAGCGAAGCGATTGGGCAGTGGCCTCGCTATGCGAGGGAGGCCGGAGTGAGCGATAATGAAGCCGATAATGAAGCGGAACGGATCGGCGAGTACCATCATCCCGTATAATCCCCCACGGATGAACGACCGCCTCGAACAACTTTCCGACAAGGCCAAGGCGTTGCCGAAGGCGCCCGGTGTCTACCTGATGAAGGATGACAAGGGGCGGGTGATCTATGTCGGCAAGGCGGCGTCGCTGCGGGATCGGGTGGGGTCGTATTTTCTGGCATCGACGAAACTCGAATCCAAGAAGGCCGGGCTGCTCGATGACGTGGTTGATTTCGAGGTCATTCAGACGGAGTCCGAGGTCGAGGCGCTGCTGGCCGAGAATCGGCTGATCAAGGATATCCAGCCGAAGTTCAATGCGCGGCTGCTGGATGACAAGACCTACCCGTACCTAATGATTACGACGGGCGAAGACTATCCGGGGGTGTATGTCACGCGCGAGCCGCGGGCGGAGGGCACGCGGTTGTTCGGCCCGTTTACAGGCGCGTATCAACTCAAGGAGGCCGTGCAGTATCTCCAGCGGGCGTTCAAGTTTCGGACCTGCCATCTGGAGATTCTCGAAAGCGACGAGCGCCGGCGGTTCTTTCGGCCATGTCTGCTGTACGCCATCAATCAGTGTACGGCGCCATGCGGCGATAAGATTGGCCGCGAGACGTATGCCGACGATATCCGCCAACTCATCCGCTATCTCGAAGGCGATCGCAAGACCGTTCTCAAGGAGCTTGAGAAAGAGATGCGGCAAGCCTCCGAGTCATTGCAGTTCGAGCAGGCGGCCAAGCTGCGCGACCAACTCAAGGCGCTGACCAGTCTGTCACAACGGGCCACCAAGGGCACCGAGCAGTTCTGGCAGCCGGAGGCGTTTGTGACCGATCCGCAGGAGGGCGTGGCGGCGCTTCAGGAGACGCTTGAACTGAAGGAGCCGCCGCGGATTGTCGAGGGGATTGACATTGCCCATCTGCAAGGCGGCGAGATGGTCGGGTCGGAGGTCTGCTTCATCGACGGCCGGCCGTTCAAGGATGGTTATCGGCGGTTCAAGATCAAGCACGAACAGGGCAATAATGATTTTCTCTCCATCCAGGAGGTGGTCTCCCGCCGCTATCGTGAGGCGGGGGCCGGTAATGGGTTATATCCGGACGTGATCCTCATCGACGGCGGCCTTGGCCAGCTTCATGCGGCCATGGAGGTCTTGGCCGTCATGGCTGTTCGGCCGCCGATGGTGATCTCGCTGGCGAAGAAGGAAGAACTCGTCTACGTGCAGGGCCGCAACGACCCGCTGCGGCTCCCGCGAAACCATGCGGGCCTGCGGCTGCTCCAGCATGTGCGGGATGAAGCGCACCGCTTCGCCCAGCACTACCACCACCTGCTCCGCGCCAAGGCGCAACTTGAGGAGCAGGTCAAGCGGGGCCGCCGCCCACGGCCGAAGCGGCGGTTCGGGGAGTAGACAGACTCGAATTGGCTCAACCGGCCGGGGGAACGGCTCGATAACAGGACGGGGCGCGCGTCTACGAGGTTTCTCATGCAGTTGTCCGCCGAGTTGTGGAAGTCACTCATCACCAGTATCCGTGGCGATCATCGCAAGGGCTTGCCTGATAAGCGCAAGCACCCGCGGGTGCAGATCCGTGCGCGAATCGGACTGGTTCCTGTTCAGGATGGCCACCCCGCACCGCGAAGATTCGAGGTCTGGACTCGAGATGTGTCGGCGCAGGGGATATCGTTCACCACCAATCAGCCGCTTTGCCTGGCACAGCAATTCCTGATCGAACTTCCGCGGCCGCGAGTCTCCGCGTTGCGTCTTCTGGCTTCCGTACGCCAATGTCGCAAGCTTGCCGACAACGTCTACTGTGTCGGTCTCATCTACCAGCCCCTGAACTGCCACCAGACGGAGACGCCCTCCGTCAGCTCAGCCAGTGCCGCCTGATGGCCGGTTCGCGACCGGGCAGTTGTTCGGAATAAGCTGAAGTGGGCTTGCTCTATCTCCCGCCGGGGCTATCCTTGTCCGCTTCACTCAAACCGAGGTAGACGGATTCATGGCAGGAAAAATACCGCTTTCACGGGTCCATCACAGCGAAACCATCGACCAGCGTATTCTCGAAGTCGTCAAGACCGGCAATTTCATTCTTGGGCCGGAGTGCAAGGCATTTGAGAAGGAGTTGGCCGCATTCTTCGGCGTCAAGCACGTGGTTCTGTCCAGTTCATGGACGGCCGCCGTGCATTTGCTGCACATCGCCCAGGGGCTCAAGCCGGGCGACGAGATTCTGGTCCCGTCGCTGACGGCGTTCCCGTCCATCGAGCCGATGATTCACGCTGGCGCCAGGCCCGTCTTCTGCGACATCGACGACACCTATACGATCTGCCCAGAGGACATGAAGAAGCGGATTACCAAGCGCACCGTGGGCATTCTGCCCGTGCATCTGTATGGCCGGTCGTGCAACATGGACGCGATCATGCAGATCGCCAAAGACAACGGGCTGTGGATCATCGAAGACTGTGCCCAATCCCACGGCGCCCGGTGGAAAGGCAGGCGCAGTGGCTCCCTCACCGAGCACGCGGCCTTCTCGTTCTATCCCTCGAAGAACCTGACGGTCTACGGCGATGGCGGCGCCATCGCCACCAGCGACGATGAGATTGCCCGCAAGGTGACGATGCTGCGCAATCACGGCCGCAAGGACAAGTACCTGCATGAGAAAGTCGGCTACAACCTGCGATTCAACGAGATTCAGGGCGCGATCGGCCGCGAGCAACTCAAGGTGCTGGATGAGCTTAACGCCGGCCGTCGCCGAGCGGCCGAGTGGTATCGCCGCGAACTCGCGGGTGTCAGGGGTCTGGTGCTGCCGCCCGAGGACAAGGCGGGTGAGACGGAAAGCGTGTACCACATGTTCGTTATCCGCATGGACAGCAACCAGATACGCGAATCGCTGGCCAGGAACCTGAAGGAGCAGGGGATCGAGACGGGCGTACACTACCCCGTGCCGAATCACCTGCAACCGGCCATTACCGAACTCTACGGCCAGATTCCGTCGTTGCCGAAGACGGAAGATTATGCCCAGCGGATTCTGTCGCTGCCGATGTTCCCGTCCATCACCGAGGATGAGGTCAAGACGGTGGCCGGCGCGATCAAGCAGTATCTGGCGAAATAGAGTGAGTCGCCGGCGTGCGCCGGATGGCGTTCGCCGGCCGTAGGAACCGATCATGAAGGAATGCGCGGACGTCATGGATGGGAAAGCCGAGCCGATGAATGTGGTGTCGCCGGTTGAATCGCCCGGCCGAAGGTCAATGTTGCGCGTGCTGTTGTTGGCCGGTGTGCTTCTGGGTGGAATGGCGCTTGTGTATTGTTCTCCGATTCGCGGCTGGTTACAGGATCGTGACCGGGTTCTCCATTCGATCAACGCCCTGGGTATCTGGCGTTATCCCGCATGTGCTCTCGCGGTGGCGATCTTGGTGAGTTGCGGCATACCGCGGCTGGTCTTCTGTGCGATCGGCGGGATGATCCTCGGTTTCTGGTGGGGCTTGATCGTCGTTCAGGTCGGCACGATGTTCGGTTATTACTCAGTCTTTCTCTTCGTTCGCTGGGGTGGGCGCGATTGGGTCATGCATCATGTCCCCAGGCTGCGCAAATGGTCGGATCTGATTCATGAACAGGGAATTGTCGGAGTCATGCTGGCCCGGCAGTTGCCCATCCACGGGACGCTGGTCAATCTGTGCCTGGGTCTGTCGCGGGTGAAACACCGGCACTTTCTGCTGGGCACGGCGATCGGAGTGATTCCAGAAGCGGTTCCGTTCACGTTGGTGGGCGCAGGTCTGGTGAAAGGAACCATGGAAGGATCCATCATGGCGGCCGGACGCTATCTGGCCATCGCCGCCATCACGCTCGGCATTGTGTGGATCGCCTGTCGCTATGCACTGCGGGTCATACGCAAGAATGAGGCCGTGCCTGTGCTCGTCGTCGAGTCCGAGGGACAGGAATGAACCATGGCGGATGCTATCGCCTGTGGACGCCATTGGTGATTCTTGCTGCGCTGGCGACCTATCTTGCCGGCGGCGGCAGCGTTCATCTCTGGGATCGGGACGAAGCCTGGTATGCCCAGTCGTCCAAGCAGATGGTCGAGTCGGGCAACTGGGTGGTGACATACTTCCTCGACCAGCCGCGCTACTCCAAGCCGATCTTCGTCTACTGGTGTCAGGCGGTTTGCATGAAAGTGCTTGGGCCGACCGAGCGGGCAGCCCGGCTGCCGTCGGCCATTGCCATGACGATCACGTTGTCGATCCTTGCGGTGTCGATTGGCCGCGCGCTGGGGGCTCGGCGGGCGTTCTACACGGTGCTGGTCTTCGCCAGCAGTGTGATGGTGATTGCCTCGGCCAAGATGTGCCTCACCGACAGCGTGCTGCTGACGTTTCTGACGACGGCTCAATTGTGCCTGTTCGCGATTTACTGGCGGAGCGCCCAAAGCAGGGCCAGCGTCCTTGCTGGCCGGGATTGCCAGAACGCCGGCGCTTTACCAAGGCCAGCGAGGGCGCTGGCCCTGCTTGCAGAGGCGTCGGAGACCGTTTCATATCAGAGGCGCATCTCCGGCTGGCTCCCGGTCGTCCTCTGGCTGGCCGTCGCCTTCGCCGGTTTGACCAAGGGGCCGATCGTTCTTGCCGTTCTTCTTGCTTCGCTCATTGCCCTCGCAGGTCTGGAAGCAGGGGGGCAATGGCGCTCTCTCGCCGCATGGAAACGCGCCGTTGGCTGGTGGCGGGAACTGCGCCCGCTGCTCGGCGTGCTCATCATCGCCGCCGTTGTCGCTCCGTGGCTCATCGCGGCCTGGGTTCGCGATCCGGCCTACGTGAGAAACATGTTCATCGAACCGCTGCGCCACACCACCAGCAACCAGGATGGCCAGTGGATGCTGCCAGGCTACTACCTCGTTGCCATCTGGCCGACGTTCTTCCCGTGGTGCGCGTTCCTGCCGCTGCTGTTGATCTCGGCCTGGCGACATCGCCGCACGCCGCACGTGCGCTTCGCGCTGGCGACAGTGTTGGGCAACTGGGTGTTGTCGGAGCTGATGGTCACGAAGTTGCCGCACTACCTGCTGCCGAGTTTCGCCTCGCTGGCGTTTCTGTGCGCCACCGCGATCATCCGCGCCGCGCGCGGTGAGTTCCGGGGCCTCTTCGGGCGACACTCCGTGCCGGGCGCCGGTTTGTGGGCCATCGGGGCAACGCTGCTGGCTGCAATCCCCTGGCTGCCCGCACACGATTTCGACCGCTTTCCCCGTGCCGCAGCCATGATCTTCACTGCCGTGGCCGGCGCCTATATCGGCGCCGTTGCCACGCTGACGATCCGCCGCCGCCTGGGCGGCCTCATGCCCGTGATGGGCGTCGGCATGTTGGCGCTGGTTGTCGTGCTGTACGCGTTCTATTGTCCGGCCGCACGGTTCCTGCGGATGCCCGTGGAGATCGGCCGGTCGCTGCGACAACACGACGCCACTGCGCCGGGGCAGGTCATCATGTCTGGTTTCTGCGAGCCGAGCGTCGCCTTCTACCAGGGCGGCACCATCCGGGAGCGCGATCCGGAATTCCTTCTCCGCGCGCCCGTCGAGCAGTGGCCCCGGTGGATTGTGGCCACCGAAACGATCTATCATGCTCTGCGGACGCAAGCCCCGGCCAAGGCGGATCGGCTGCGCGAAGTGGCCCGTTTCCAGGGTCTCAACTACAACGCCGGTGCCAGGTCCGATCTCTACTCAAAGGTCGACACTGCCGAAACGCATCTCTCGACGATTGCAGTCCGGCAGGGTAACGAATACAAATCGCTTATCAGGATCGAAACCGTCTTGATCCTGGAAAAGGTCGCTCCATAAGTCGCCCGTGGGCTGTAGGGACTACTGACCACTGACTACTGACAACGGACTGAATAATGTACCAACCGCTCCTGAGCATCTGTGTTCCCGTTTACAACGAAGAAGAGAATGTGCCCCTGTTGCACGAGGCCATTGTCGGCGTGGTCGGCCCGGCCAACATCCCCACGGAGATACTCTTCGTGGATGACGGTTCGAAGGACAAGTCGTGGGAGGCCATCCAGGCTCTGGTGCAGAAGGATCCCCGCGTGCGCGGCGTGAAGTTCGCGTTCAACTGCGGTGAAACAGCCGCCTCGGATGCCGGCATGCGCCACGCGCGCGGCAAGTATGTCATGACAATGGATGCGGACCTGCAGAACGATCCCAAGGACATTCCCGCATTCATCAAGGCCATCGAGCAGCCCGGCGTCGACTGCGTCTGCGGTACGCGCGTGGCCACCCGCTCGCAGGGCGACAACTTCGTCCGCGTCGCCTCGTCGCGCACGGCCAACTGGGTGCGCAACCGGCTTTCGCAGGAGAACATCTCCGACGCCGGCTGCACTTACCGTTGTTTCAAGCGCGAGTGCGTCGACAAGCTCAAGCTCTATCGTGGCCTGCACCGGTTCATCCCGACGCTGTTGAAGATGGAAGGTTACAACATCGTCGAGATTCCGGTGACGAACAACCCCCGCCTGCACGGCGAATCCAAGTACGGCGTGTGGAACCGGCTGTTCAAGAGCTTCCGTGATCTGCTGGCCATCCGCTGGATGAAGTCGCGGATTCTCGGGTACAAGGTGGCGGTTGAACTGGATCGCACGGAGGAGGTTAGTGGATAGTGGATAGTTGATAGTGAATACAAATCATGAACTCCCCATGTCCCGCGCGTCCGTTATCATCCTCCTGCTCTTCGGCGCCACGCTGCTGTTCGCGGGCCTGGGCCAGCGCACGCTGACGCAGCATGAAGTGTTTGCCGCGCAGCCGGCGAAAGAGATGGTGCGATACGGCCACTGGATCGTGCCGATGTTCGCCGGCATCCCGCGCACGGCCAAGCCGCCGATGACAGGCTGGTTGATCGCCGGCGTGATGAAGCTGACCGGTTCCGAAGCTGAATGGGCGGCGCGGTTTCCGGCCGCCGCTGCCGGGCTGGTGTCGGCGGCGCTGATTGCCTGGGTTGCGGGCCGGGCCAAGGGCGGTCTCGTCGGTCTGGTCACCGGGCTGGTCCAACTAACGTCAGTCTTCACGCTCATGCAGGCGAGGCTGGCCGAGGCCGATATGATCGTCTGCGCCGCCGTCTCGGGCGCGATGACCTGTCTGGTTTTTGGCACGCTCGAAGGTTGGCGAGGTGACAAACCGTGCCGCTGGCTTTCCCTCACCTTCTACGCCTGTGCGGGCCTGGCCTTCCTGCTCAAGGGCGTGCCGCTGGCGTTCATCGGGCTGGCGGCCGTTGCCTGGGCTTTGGTTCGCCACGATCGTTTTATCGTCCGCTTTCTGCTCGATCCCATCGGCCTGACGCTGCTGCTGTTCTGCATCGTCGCCTGGCCGGTCGCGGCGTACCGCAGCTATCCGGCGATTCTCGATTCGTGGAAGTTTGAACTCTTCGGCACCGCCAGCGGCGCGCTCGGGCGCGATCCGCTATACACCTACCTGCTCACGATTCCCGCCGTGCTGATGCCCTGGTTTCCGCTGGCCTTGTTTTCGCTGCTTGTCGCGATGGTGAAGGTCTGGCATCAGCCCCATCCCATTCCGGTTGCGCTGGCGTTGCAGAGCCCCGTTGCGTCCGGTGTCCTCAACTACCAGACTCCGCGGCAACCGCCGCCCAATCTCTGGGCGCGCGCCCTCGGGGCCACGTTCCGCCACATGCTCGTCGGCCACCCGTTCCGCCAGTTCCTGCTTTGCTGGTTCCTGCCCGGCGTGATTTTCCTGCACTTTTCGGCCTTCAAGCACAAACACTACCCCATCCCCATGCTTCCGCCGCTGTCGCTGGTCGCGGCCGTCGGGCTGGTGCAGTACATCCGCTGGCAACATCAGAAGACAAAGCCCCAGCACACGATGGCCGCGTTGCTCTGGTTCGCCGGGCTGGCCGTCGCCGGCGTCGCCATCTGGCGGATTCCTCCCGCCAAACCCGCGCAGCTTGAGATCACCGCCGTCCTCATTGTCGTCTGGATCGGCGGCACCCTGGCCATCTATTTCGAGCATGAGAAGCACCTCATTGGCCAACTGGCCGCGATATTCGCCACCGCCTGGCTTGTCGGCATCACCGTTGCCGCGATCATCATTCCCCGCCATTTCGACGACTACCGCTTCTCCAGAGATTTCGCGGCCGCCGCCAATACGAAGATTCCGCCGGGCGTTATGCTCTGCATCATCGACCCGGAATTGCGCGTCGAGCCGCACGTTGTCTACTACCTGCGGCCGCCCGTGCAGCGTTATCCAACGGCCGGCCAGTTCCTGGACTACGTCGCTTCCGGCCACGCTCCACGGCTGCTCTACGTCGTTGCCCGCGAAGACGAGCGAAACACTCTGGCGGCGCTGGGCACGCTCTCGCCGATCGTCGCCGCCAAACCCCCGCCGGGCCGCCCCCGGCCTGAGCAGCGAATGGTGCTTTATCAACTACTTACAAACAACGATGTATTCTCCTCCCCAACAACTCGCTGAGAACCTCTCATCCCTGTGGCGACTTCGCCCTGACGTCGCCTTTCTCAACCACGGTTCCTTCGGCGCGGTCCCCCGCGCTGTCGCGGCCGCACAGGAAGAGTGGCGTCAGCGCATCGAGGCCGAGCCCATCGAAATCCTCGCCCGGCGCTGCCCCGAGCTTCTTGAGGCGGTGCGCCGAAGACTCGGCGGGTTTCTCCACACAGCGCCCACCAACCTGGGGCTGGTGACCAATGCCACCGAGGCCGTCAATTCGGTCGTCCGCGACTATCCCCTGCGGCCAGGCGATGAACTTCTCACCACCGATCACGTCTACAACGCCGTGCGGCAGACGATGCGTCACACCGCCCGCCGGGCCGGCGCCGAGGTCCGCGAAGTTGCCATTCCCCTGCCTGTCTCCTCAGCCGCCGACATCGCCGCTCGCGTCCTCACCGCCATCACGCCACGTACGCGATTGCTGGTCATCGACCATGTCACGAGCCCCACGGCCCTGGTCTTTCCCGTCGCCGAGATCATCCGCGAGAGCCGTCGCCACGGCGTCGACGTGCTGGTCGACGGCGCCCACGCCCCCGGCATGATCGACCTCGATCTCGACGCTCTTGCCCCCGCCTTCTACACCGGCAATCTGCACAAATGGGTCTGCGCCCCGCGCGGCAGCGCGTTCCTCTATGTCCACCCCGACCGCCAGCAGCAAACGCACGCGCCCGTCATCAGCCACGACCTGGACCAGGGTTTCATTCGCGAATTCGCCTGGCAGGGCACGCGCGATCTTTCCGCCTGGCTGGCCATTCTCTCCGCCATCGAGTTTTTCGCCTCCTTCGGCCACGCCGCCGTCCGCCGCCACAATTTCGAGCTCTGCCGCTGGGCGCATGAGCTTCTCTGCACCCGGCTGACCGTCGAACCCGTCTCTCCGCTCGACGGCTCGTTGCTTGGCAGCATCGCCACGGTGCGTTTGCCCGCCCGTCGCGACGGCGGCCATTGGCCCGACTTCCAGCAGCGTCTCTACGACGAGCACCACATCGAAGTTCCCCTGGTCTGGTGGAACGAGCAAGCGTTCGTCCGCACGTCCTCCCACATCTACAATCGTCCCGGGGAATACGAGCGCCTGGCCGGTGTTTTGGAGTCGCTGATCGCGACGTGATCGAGAACCACGATAAGGGGGAATTGGGTTCATTGTGTAGAACAGGTGTGGGTTGCCCATGGTTCAACCTGGGTTCCCGCGACGCTTGAGGCCGCCCACTGGAGACATCCAGGGAAACGGGCGTGCATACGAGAGCAACGATCACTTCGTACCGGCGGCCGAGGTTTCTGCCCAGGCGACGTTTCCCGATTGGCCGTTTGCGAGTGTGCGCCAATGCTCTGAGGCGTAGATTTCCGCGCCGCCATCCGTCGCGAGAGTGTGCAGACCCTGCGGCGGAGTGGGGCCGAGTTGGCCGGCGCAGATCAGGGGGCCGGTGCGGAGCAGGCCGGTGGACTTGCGGAGAACCTCGGATTGTTCGGCCAGGTTCGGCCCGCCGATGGTCACGGATACGAGGAGAAACCTTCGGCCGGCGACGACGGTCTCGGCGGCGACGGCGAAAGTGTCACGGGTGCCATCACGCAATTCGCGGTGGCGGTAGAGTTGATGCCGCGAGATGATGCCGCAACCGCCGGGGGTGCGGGCGTCGAGGTTCAGTTCGGAATAGAGGAAGTGCTCGGGTGTGAGCATGGCGAGGGACCTGGCCAACTCGACAAACGAATCCCGGGTGAGGTGTTGCACGAAGACGATGTCGGGGTGGGCGGCGCGCAGGGCCTGGACGGCCGGGTCGATGGTGGTTTGCCATTGGAGGTCAACCGCGGCCACCCGCACGGGCGCGGCCGGGGCGCCGGGTCGGGATTGGCGGTATTCGGCCGGGGTGCCGGAGGCGGCGATCCAGTAGAGCCAGCCGGCGAGGGCGGCCGCCAGGATGGCGAGCGCCAGCAGCAGACGTTTGCCGCTGAGTCGTTTGTCGGAAATCTCGGGAGTCTGGAGCATGTTGGGATTGTAGCCGTATCAAGCCCTGCCCGAACTATCGTCGCGGCTTCGCGGCTGGTTGGAGCGACGGGTTTCCGCGTCCAGGGGCTTGGGCCCGACGGCTATTGACCTGCGCCGCTCCGCTGCGACCGTGCGGCAGGTTGTCCGGTGGCAACGGTCGTGGGCCCTCATGCTCCGTCGTCCATCATCCATCTCGGCGGAGCCAGCGGCGGAAGATGGTCGGGCTGGGCCACTGGTCGGGGGGCGGGCCGCCGGGGCAAGTGTGGAAGGTGCGGAGGACGCGTGACTGGGCATCAGAGGTTCCGGCGATGCGAGGCATAAGATTGGCTTCTTTCGGGGGTTGCGCTGTTTGTGTTGAGATTTGTAGGCTGAAAAACCCCGTCCCGACCGCGTCCCGGAGGCGTCCGGAATACGTCCGGGATAAGTCCTGAAGCCGTCCGGAATGCGTCCGGTTCAGTCCCGGGGGAGTCCGGGGCGGAGGGATCAAGGCACGGAGCGGACGAGGCCGAAGGGATTGAGGCACGGAGGCACGAAGTGGAAGAGGAAGGAAGGGGCCGAGACAAGAGAGGGTGGGCACGTTTTCGTGGCGGGAACGAGTGGATGGGTTGTGGAACGTGGGGGGGCAGGGGGCGGGGTGGTGGATTGGAGGATGGCGAGCATGGAGGAGAAGATAACGCATGGTGATTCAGTTGTCAATACAAATGTTGTAGATTTCGATAAATGTTCGGTTGGCGAGGAAGTCGATAGCCGTTTCATTCCCCCACCCCATTCATCCAATGGGGCGAGGAGAACGAGGTTGACAGTGCCGTCCTCTTCATCGACGAGTTCTCCCTGTCAGACGCTGCGTGGGTTTCCTGCAGAATTATATTGTATCACCGTTCGCGATTATGTAATCTGCGATCAACGCATCCGTTGATCCGGTGTTCAAGGGATGGGTGGTCAGTTCGGCCACGAGGGCATTGTGGCTCGGTGTATTTGAGAGGAGAAGCCGATGAAAGCGATGTTGCTTCGGGCCGCGACGGTTGTGGCGATGTTGTTGATGGCCAGTGTGGCGTCGGCTAACGTCATCAATATCGCGACGGTCCATGTGGGTGATGTAGGGAATGCAGCGGACAGCACAGGCTACGGCCAGGTGAACTACGCCTACAACATCGGCAAGTTCGAGGTGACGGCCGGACAGTACACGGCATTCCTCAACGCCGTGGCTAAGACGGATACTTACGGCCTCTGGAACCCGGGCATGAATAATGCCAGCTACGGCAGCGGAATCACGCGAAACGGTGGCTTGACTGAGGGCGATTTCACCTACACGGTGGGCTCCGTGTGGGCCAACTTGCCCGTGAACTATGTGAGTTTCTGGGATGCGTGCCGGTTCGCCAACTGGCTCCAGAACGGCCAGCCGACTGGGGCACAAGGCCCGGGCACGACCGAGACTGGGGCTTACACCTTAACGCCGGATGGTATCACCACGAACACAATTGCCCGCAATGCTGGAGCGACGTGGGCGGTGACAAACGAGAATGAGTGGTACAAGGCGGCGTATTACGATCCCAACAAGTACGGCATCGGGCTCGCAGGTTACTGGAAGTACCCCACCAAGAGCGACACGGCTCCGGGACGGGACATGAACGATCCATACCCTGGCAACAATGCAAACTATTACTACTTTGGATCCGGTACTTACCCCATCGACAGAGACGACGGGCGATTCACCACGCTTGTCGGACAGTTCCAAGACTCCGCGAGCCCCTACGGCACATTTGACCAAGGCGGAAACGTATCAGAGTGGAATGAGGCGACCGTCATTGGCTCTAATGGACTTTCGTATCGTAGTTGGCGGGGTGGGTCGTTCCGCAGTGACGCAAACGACCTGCTGGCCTCTCACCGTAGCTACGACCTACCGACGAGCGAGTTCAATACCATCGGGTTTCGAGTCGTCGAGCTTATTCCCGCCGAATCTCCCACAGTTCCCGTTCCCTCGGCCGCCTTGGCCGGCATGATCCTCCTTGGCGTCATGGGCGTCAGCCGATGCTGCCGCCGCAAGCACGCGAGGGCATGATCGGTTATGTTCCGGAAGCGATTGCCATTTCTTTCGGAGGTGAGCATGAGTACTTTCACAGCATTGGGAAATGTGAAAGATGGGCATGATGAGAGCCTGCGCGTCAACGACAGGGTGTGGTGGACTATCAGCCGGCATGCCCGGCCGGGCGATCGCGTGTTCTTCTATCTCAAGGCCCCCATCAGCGGTTTCGTTGCGACAGGCACCGTCCGGTCACAGCCAACGCTGATAACGTCCGGCAAATGGAAAGGCCATCACAGGGCGGACATTGACGTCAACAGGTCGATTGAGCCGGAAGTGGGCCGTCACACAATCCTCACGCGTTTCCCCACTTGGGGGTGGATGAAAACGCCCATTCAATCAAGCCATGTGCCGCCGGAAATTGAGGCGGACTTGCTAACGCTGCTCGAAGGGCCGAATCGGCCAACAGAAGCCGACACGGTCACGCCCAGCCCGAAGTACGGCGGTTGGCAAATCGATCCGGAACAACGCAAGCGAGTCGAGAAGTCGGCCGTGGCGTTCGTACAGAGACGGCTTCGTGCTGATGGCTGGAAGGCCGTCTCGTGTGAGTCTGAGAAATGTGGCTACGATCTGCGGTGTACCCAACGCCGCCAAGAGCTTCACGTCGAGGTCAAGGGAACAACATCGTCAGAACTGGAATTCCAGATCACCCGGAGAGAACGGGACATGGCCGGAACGGACAAATTCTGGGAACTCTGGATCGTGACGAATGCGTTGTCGAGCAAACCCCGACACCAAGTTGTTCCTGGCAAAGAACTGGAACACAGATTTACCTTCACGCCGACGCAGTACATGGCGCGGCCGAAGTAGCGATGCCCTACGACAGTGCCATTGCGCTCGATCGCCTTGTCGAGTTCGGTGTTGTTGATGTCGCCGCCCGCGTGCCTTGGGCTGGACGCTAACGGACGCCACGGCAATTCGTGACACCAGCGTTGCTCCGTTGCCGACTTTTGGATATGATACTCATCATTATGGCACAATTCAACTACCTTCGTCTTGATGCGTCTGACCGGACCCATGTTCGCGTGATCGCCAGCGGCATGAGGAAGCAAGAGAGCAATCCCTATTCCAGGGCGTTCCAGGACATCTTCGACGTATGTCCCCCAGAGGGCTCCAACTACATGTCCGTTGCCCTCTATACGACGTTTCAGGTCGTGGCGGGGGTCATACGGTCGGCAGCGTGGATGAGATTCGTCGTACCCGCCGGCAATGACAAGAACGACATGCGAGAAGTCGCCTTCATGATCATGACGAAGGAAGACGATCTAGACCGCAAGCAGGTTCTCGCCCGCCTGCAGGGGTACATGGACATTCAGAAACTGCCGTCGTCACCGCTGGCCGTGGTGGTGCGCGTCGAGAATATTTCATCCGAACTTGACGAAGCTTTCGGCAATGCTGCCGCTGGATACTTCACCAGCCCGTAGATGTGACCAGCCGGAGAACGGGTCCGGCATGGGTCACGGATTAATTCGCCCTCTGTCGCCCGGAGCTGCGGGGGCTGCA
The DNA here is from genome assembly GCA_049514055.1 of Tepidisphaeraceae bacterium. GTDB lineage: Bacteria > Planctomycetota > Phycisphaerae > Tepidisphaerales > Tepidisphaeraceae > JANYKD01. The sequence goes on from JBEKVL010000023.1 coordinate 16,787, forward strand.
ACCCGGCCGCTCGCCATTCCCGGACAATTCAAAGTGGACACCGGAGATTATGCTCACTTCATCCGGGCTCCTTCGTGAGTGGAAACGAATGCGGCATACGACGGAATCAATGCCGGTGTCCTCCATTTGATTCTCCGGCCGATTTGCTCGGAATCGAACGACCAACGGTGGGCCAAATGTAACTGGGAAAGCGGTGTCGAGCCGCCGCTCCAAAGGTTGCTTCGCCCCGGCGGGGCGAAGAGGGGAGATGTCCGGAACGCGCCGTGCCGGGGCGAAAAGACGTGGCCGATAAACCGGCCACGCCGCGGAGAGCTCAGGCTACAGGCGCATCTTGCAGTAGACAAGACGTGGGCTGGAGTGGGCTGGAGCGAGAATGCTCCGGGGTCTGCCCGTTTATTTTGGCAAAGGGAGGGCCGCAGTCCTCTGCGGCCGTTTCGCGGGCACACCATTCCGGCCGTGCAGGAGCACGGCCCTCCCGATTGCCAACATTTCCGGGCAGACCCAACGCTCTGTATCGGGGGCGTAAGACGCCGTCGGTGGACCACGCCGCGGAGAGCCAACCAATCAACAAGCCTGGAACGTGTTCCGGGCGTGTTGCTTACTTGTCCGCGGTCCAGCGCAGGCCGCGAACCAGCAGTTCCTGAAACACGGGATTAGTCCAGGCTCCCGGGCCGTGGCCGGGCATGAGGTAGAGAACCTTGCTTTTCCCGTAGGTCGTGGTCCAGGCCAGGGGCGGATCGCTCTTGGGGCAATCGGTGGTGAGCAGGACTTTGGCGTCGGGGCTGATCCAGCGGCTGCCGTAGACTTCGTCGTGCAAGTCGAAGTCGGCA
>JBEKVL010000024.1:0-17585 GCA_049514055.1 Tepidisphaeraceae bacterium
GCGCGCAGCCATGTGTGTGCTGGTCGCCGCCAGTCTTCTCCATCGAGGAGCGTTTCATGCCAGAATCCAATATCCCGCCGGAAGATACGACCGACCACCTGAGTCCGGAGGGATTGCCGACGCTGATTCCGGGAGAGCCTGGAGCGGATTTGACCGTAGTCGGGCCGGATGCCACCCAGGATGCCGACGGGTTCTTCCCGGAGCCACCGGCGGGGTTGGCCGTGCAAGGTTACGACGTGGAGCGGGAGTTGAGCCGCGGGGGCCAGGGCGTGGTGTACCAGGCGATACAGAAATCCACGGGCCGCAAGGTGGCCATAAAGGTATTGCTCGAGGGGGCCTATGCTTCGGGGCAGGCGCGGCGGCGGTTTGAGCGAGAGGTCGAACTGGTCTCGCACCTGAAGCATCCGAACATTATTGCCGTGTTCGACAGCGGCGTCACCACGGATGGCCGGCTCTACTATGTCATGGACTTTGTGCGGGGAGTGCCCCTGACGCAGTACGTTCGCGAACAGAAGCTGGGGCTGGAGCGGTTGTTGGAGTTGTTCGCCAGGATCTGCGATGCGGTCAATCACGCCCACCAGAAAGGGGTGATCCACCGCGATCTCAAGCCCGGCAATATCCTGGTGGACGCCGACGGAAGTCCGCAGATACTGGACTTCGGGCTGGCCAAGGCGATCACCGACCGCCAGGAAACGCTGGCGACCGTCACGGGGCAGGTCATGGGAACTCTGCCGTACATGAGCCCTGAGCAGACCAGGGGCAACCCGGACCTCGTGGACACGCGGACAGATGTGTATGCTCTGGGCGTGATTCTCTACGAGATGTTAACCGGAGCCTATCCCTATCCGGTGGTCGGCGAGATGGCGGAGGTGCTCAAGCACATTACGCAGACCGAACCCAGGCCGCTGACCAGAAGTTGGACGAAGGAATCGGGCGTCGGCCGATCCACGCGGGTCCGCGGCCGCCACCGGTGCCCGATCAATAATGAGGTGGAGACGATCGCACTCAAATCGCTCTCCAAGGAGCGGGAACGCCGCTACCAGGGCGTCGGCGAACTGGCCAAGGACATCCGGCATTACCTGGCCAACGAGCCGATCGAAGCCAAACGTGACAGCGGAATGTACATCCTGAAGAAGACGTTGCGTCGATATCGCGTGCCGGTGGCGGTCGCGGCGTTGTTTGTCGTCCTGCTGGTTGCTTTTTCGATTGCGATGGCGGTGGCGCGGAACCAGGCCGTCGCGGCCCGCGCCAGGGCCGTTGCGGAAAAGGAGAACGCCGATGCCGTGCTTGGATTTCTTACCGATGAGGTGATTGCCGGGGCCACGCCCCAGAAGATCCCCGATGCGAAGGTACGCGAGCAGATCGTCAAGGCGATGATCGCCCCGGCCGCCGCGAAGGTCGGCACGCAGTTCGGGGGCAAGCCGCTGATCGAGGCGGCGGTGCGTTACATGATCGCGTTGACGCTCCATCGAGTTGGCCGGAGCGACCTGGCACTGCCTCACATCGAGACCTCGCTGGACTTGCGCCGCCAGATGCTGGGCGCGGATCACGCCGACACGATCCGATCGCTGAGCACTTACGCGGGCGTGCTGAATGCGTTGGGCCGGTCGAAGGAGGCCGAGCCGCTGCTGAAAGAGGCGCTGGAGCGTTACAGGCGGACGCTGGGCGCGGACCATGCCGACACGATCCGGTCGCTGAACAACTATGCGCTCGTGCTGCGGACACTGGGCCGGTCGAAGGAGGCCGAGCCGCTGTCGAAAGAGGCGCTCGAGCGTTACACGCGCGTGTTGGGCGCGGATCACCCCGACACGATCACGGCATTGAACAATCATGCGCTGGTGCTGGAATCGCTGGGCCGGCTGCAGGAGGTCGAGCCGCTGCTGAAGGACGTGCGGGAACGTCGCACTCGCGTGCTGGGTGCGGATCACCCCGACGCGATCACGGCGCTGCATAATTACGCGGACGAGCTGAATTCGCTGGACCGGCCGAAGGAGGCCGAGCCGCTGCTGAAGGAGGCGCTGGAGCGGCGCACGCGCGTGCTGGGCGCGGATCACCCCGGTACGATCTGGTCGCTGGGCACTTATGCGGACGTGCTGCAGAAGCTGGGCCGGTCGAAGGAGGCCGAGCCGCTGCTGAAGGAGGCGCTGGAGCGTCGCACACGGGTGTTGGGGCCGGATCATCCGGATACGATCTCGGCGCTGAGCAACTATGGGCTCATGCTGGAATCGCTGGGCCGGGCAAAGGAGGCCGAGCCGCTGTTCAAGGACGCGTTGGAGCGTGGCACTCGCGTGTTGGGCGCGGATCATCCGCTCGCGATCGCGTGGCTGCACAACTACGCGGGCGTGCTGCAGATGCTGGGCCGGGCGCCGGAAGCCGAGCCGCTGTTCAGGCAGGCGTTGGAGCGTGCGGCGGGCTGCCCGAGCCTGGGACCGGGGCATCCCCAGACCCGCGTCTACGCCACAAACCTGGCGAAACTGTTGTTCGATCTTTCCCGGCCCCAGGAGGCGGACGCCATTCGCGCGAAGTTCGGGTTGCAACCATCGGGACCGGCGACCGGTCCCATGCGATCACCCTGATTCCGGCTGGACGATCAACCGGGCGATTTGACTCCGGGCTGAATGGCGTCATAATCGCGTGTAGGGAGAAGGTCGGAAGGGCGTGACGAAGTCGACCGAAAGGCGGCGTGGTATCTATGGCAGCGCAATCCTCACCATCCCGGCCGCGCAGTGCGCGCCGGCGAAAGCATTTCAGTCTGGCGGAAGCCAACCGTTCACTTCCGCTCGTGTCGCGGATTGTGCGGGATATCGTGCAGTATCACCAGGCGGCCGTGGACTCGCACGTCCACATGGAATCGGCGGCGACGGCCCGGCAAATCAGGGATTGCCGCGAGAACATGGAATCATCGCTCGAACGTATGCAGGAGTATGTGGACGAGCTGACGAAACTGGGTGTGGAACTGAAAGACCCCGAGACCGGCCTGGTCGATTTCCCCGGCGTCCACCAGGGCCGCGAGGTGTGGCTCTGCTGGCGACTGGGCGAGGAGAAGGTGGAGTTCTGGCACGAACTGCAGGCGGGTTTTGCGAAGAGGCAGCCGGCAAGCCTTCTGGACGAAGGTTTGTAGTACGGTTCGCCGGGAGTAGCGGCTTGAGCAGGTCTTCTGTAATAACCGGCTGAAGCCGGTACGCCGAACGGCCGGGGCTGCGAGTAGCCTGGCGGCAGGGGCGCGGCACTGATTTTGCGGGCACCCGGCATTTTTTCGATTTATCTCTTGCATTTTTGAACCGGAGTGTTCACACTATTGACCAATCGCACTGGCTCATCGCGGGTGCGGCGCTTTGAAAAAACAAAGTCGGCTGGAGCCGACATCCGAATCTCGCGTACGTTGCACAGGCAAGGAGGCCGTAAATGGCACGACGTTTTCTTACACTAGCGTTGATTGGTCTTGGTTTTGGCTTGGCCGGCTGTGTCCCCATGGACAAATACAAGGCCACCCAGATGGAACTTGAACAGGCGAACGAGCGGGCGGCGGCCGCCTCGGCCGACGCGGCGAAGTACAAGGCCGCGGCCGACGCCTACAAGCAGCAGCTTGAAGCGATCCTGGCCCAGGGCGGGAATCTCGGCGAACTCAATGCCGCTCTCAATGCAGAGAACTCCGGCCTCAAGAGCCAGCTCGCGATCCTTCAGAAGCGCTATGAGGATGCGATGGCGAACCCGAACATCGTCGTCCAGGGCAACGCGCTGCCGGCGGAGCAGAGCAATGCGCTGGCCGAGTTTGCCAGGCAGTTTCCCGATCTGCTCGAGTATGACGCATCGCGCGGCGTGGTGAAGTTCAAGAGCGACGTGACGTTCGCCGTCGGCTCGGACCAGTTGAATCCGCGGGCGCAGGATGCGATCAGCAAGTTCGGCCACCTGCTGAACTCCAATACGTTCCGCAACTATGATTTCTTTGTGGCGGGTCACACGGACAATCAGCCGGTGCGGCATCAGGCGACGATCGCGGCCGGCCACAAGGACAACTGGTATCTGTCAGCCCACCGGGCGATCTCCGTCGCCCATGCGCTGTTCTCGCAGGGGATCGGCCAGAACCGCCTGGGCGTGCAGGGCTTCGCCGAGCAGCGTCCGATCGCCTCGAACGCGACGGCCGACGGCCAGGCGAAGAACCGCCGCGTGGAAGTGGTGATCCTGCCGACGCAGGTCAAGGGCGGCCCGGTGCAGACGGCATCGAACCCGGCCCCGGCGCCGGTGAGGACGGCCCCGGCCATCAAGCGGCCCGACTTCAACAAGGACAGCACGGTGGAAACTCATCCCGCCATTCCGGCAGTGAACAAGTAACCAGGGATACAGTCATTCTCCCCCTCCGAAGGCCCGGCGGATGCCCTCCACTGCCGGGCCTCTTGTATTGAATGCAAAATGTAGAATTAAGAATGCAAAATGTGGAAGAAACAGGGAATTGGTGTGGCCCGGCGATGAACCTCGAATGAGTCGGTGAATTCCGCATTTTTCATTTTTCACTTTGCCTTTTTCATTCTTGCTCTTACCTTCTCCGCCATGAGATCAACACGAATTCTCGCGGTGTTGCTGGGGATGCTGGGGCTGGTGGTGAGCGCGGAGCCGCTGTCGATTTCCGGGATCTATCCGGATCTGGCGGTGTTCAGCAACAACGGCGAGGTCGGCATCGGCGCGGTGGTGCCGTGGGCGGGTCGGCTCTGGTTCCTCACCTATCCACCGCATCAGCGCCATGGCGGCGACGACAAGCTCTACACGGTCGACGCCGGCTTCAACCTGACAATCCGGCCGGAGAGCGTCGGCGGCACGCACGCGGCGCGCATGATCCACCGCGAGTCGAACCAGCTCCTCATCGGGCCGTATATCATCTCGGCCGACGGCAAGGTGCGGGCGTTCGACGTCAAGACCGCGTTGCCCGGCCGGCTGACGGCGATCACGCGGCACCTGACTGACCCGGCCCACAAGGTGTATTACGTGGACATGGAAGGCCCTATCTTGGAAGCGGATGTGTACACGTTGCAGACGCGCAAGCTCTTTGAGAAGCCCGTGCCGGGGTGGCATGCAAAAGGCGCGTACACGGCCCAGGGGCGGCTGGTGATGGTTAACAACGGCGAAGTGGCGTCGATGGGCGACCTGGACAAATCGAAGATCACGGCCGATCTGAAGGCGAAGGGGCCGGAAGATGCGGGCGTGCTGGCGGAGTGGGATGGGAAGGAATGGCGCATCGTGGCGCGCCGGCAGTTTGTCGAGGTGGCCGGGCCGGGCGGTATCTACGGCAATGCCAAAGACGATGATCCGCTCTGGGCGGTCGGGTGGGACAGGCGGTCGGTGATCCTCAAGGTGCTCGACGGCGGGGCATGGAGCACGTATCGGCTGCCCAAGGCGACGCACACGTTCGATCCGAAACACGGCTGGTACACGGAGTGGCCGCGCATTCGCCAGGTGGCCGATGGGCGGTGGATGCTGGACATGCACGGGATGTTCTTCGATTTCCCGCAGACACTCCGCGCGGGCAAGACCGGCGGCATGCGGCCGATCGCCAGCCATTTGCGGTACATCCCGGATTTCTGCCAGTGGGGCGACAGACTGGTTCTGGCGGCCGATGACGCGTCGATCATGCAGAACCCGATGGCCGGGATTTCGCAGTCGAATCTGTGGTTTGGAAAGGTTGGCGACCTGAGCCGCTGGGGCCCCGGGGCCGGCTGGGGCGGGCCATGGGTGCTGGACGCGGTGAAGGCGGGCGAGGCGTCCGACCCGTTCCTGGTGGCCGGGTTTGCCCAGCGGGTGCTGCACCTGGCGCACGATGCGGATGCGCCCGTGAAGTTCACGATCGAGATCGACGCGGCCGGCGATGGGAAGTGGAAGACGGCGGAGACGGTGGAGGTGCCGGCCAAGGGCTACGTGTTCCGCGCGCTGGGCAAGGACCTCGCAGCCGAGTGGGTGCGCATCACCGCCGACCGCGCCTGCACGGCGACGGCGTTCTTCCACCTGCACTCGCCGCGTGATAGTTCGCTCGATAATCCGGCCGATTTCGCGGCGCTGGCACCGGCGGACTCGAAGGACGCGGTCATCGGCGGTCTGATCCGGCCGGGCAAGAACCACAACCTGCAATTCGTGGCGCGGCGAATGGAGAACGGGCAGGCGCAGGATGTCGGGTACTTCGAGATGGATGCGAAGATGGCGCTGGCCAAGGCGGGCGAGGATCTCAGCGACGAAGTCAACAAGATTGCGGCCGTAAAAACGGAGTTCAGCGTCGATGAGGCGTCGGTCATCATGACACAGAGCGGCAAGCGCTATCGACTGCCCAGGACGGATGCGGTGTACGACAAGGCGTTTGCGCTGGGCTGGCCGCGGACGATCCGCGAATGCGTGTCGGAGCGGAACATCGTCAACATACACGGCACGTTCTACGAGATGGGCCGGGACGCCGCGCTGGGCACGATCAAGCCGATCGCCACGCACCGGCGGCAGATCATGGACTTCTGCACTTGGCGGGGTTTGCTGGTGTTGTCGGGAGTCCGCGCCGGCGCCAAGCCGGACGGCCACTGTTTCGCATCCGCTGATGGACAGGCCGGCGTGTGGCTCGGGTCCCTCGACGATCTCTGGCGGCTGGGCAAACCGGTGGGACACGGCGGGCCGTGGAAGGATACGGCCGTGAAAGCCGACGTGCCGTCCGATCCTTACCTGATGACGGGATTTGACGCCAAGAGGCTGACGTTGTCGCATGACAAGCCGGATGCGGTGGAGTTTACGCTGGAGGTGAACTTCGATCACCAGCAGTGGCAGGTGTATCGAACGATCAGCGTCCCGGCCGGAGCCGGCGAAACGCTGAACCTGCCGCCGGGGCCGTTTGCACACTGGCTGCGCGTGAAGACATCGAAGAATTGCCGGGCGACGGCGACGCTGGTATACGAATAATGACGTCGGGCCGGCGTGGCAGCAACCTCACCGGCCGCGCATCCGCAAGAAAGTCGCAGTGGCGTCTCGCCGCTGGTTGGAAGCACACGGAGCCGAGACGGCTCTGCCACTATTGAGCGGCCGCCGCCCGCCTTCAGACGCACCTCTTCACCGGCGGCGCCGCGGACGGATGATCGCGCCGGCCCCGGCCACGAGTCCGATGAGGTACTTGATCCACGGCTTGAATCGATCCCACGCCCGTATGGCGCCTTTCTGGTAGCGGTCGTCGATCTCGAGGATGTCCTCGTCGATGGATGCGCCCTTCTGGGTCAGACGCTTGCGGCGGCGCGGGGGAAGCAGGTCGAAGCCTTTGCGGCGCATCCACGGCCGGGCCTTGCGGCGGGCGATGGGGATCAGCGAAATCCCGAGGTTGATCACCTCGATCCCCCGGAACGCGAAGATCCAGATCAGCACCACGAGGGACAGATAGATAATGAAGACCAGCACCTGCCAGGGGGCATGTTTCCAGATCATCTCATCCCACATCGTGCGGTCCAGCAGGTACCAGCGGTCCTGCTTCCGGCCGATGAGCCAGGAAACCCAGGAAAACAGCCCGGCCGGACCCAGGATCGCCACGATGGCCACTGCCCAGCGATAGAGCCTCGCCTGCGGATTGATGGGCACGCCGCGGAGGGCGCGCGAAGTGAGCGCCCGCTTGCCGGGGAGCGTGATCATCGCAAAGCCGATGAGAAACAGCGGCAGCCCGCCCGGCCCGGGAAAGACCACGCCCACCGGCCCGGCCGCGAGGATCAGGGCCCAGCCAACGATGTTGTGCAAGAGGAACCAGAACCAGTCACGAAGTACCCAGCGCGGCTTGACGCCCGGCGATGCGGATTCGGGCCGCACGGAGGTTGTTGCAGCGGGGGATTTCAACAGAACCTTCAATTCTAGCGAAGCAGGCGGGAAACAAAAGGCTTCGGTGGTCGCGACTTAATTCCCCGGCAACACCAGATTCATCGACTGAGACGGCATCGTCATTTTGCCGCGTCCCGTGTATCATCCCGCACCAATCACAACTGCACAGGAGACACTTCCATGGCATACCTTCTCGGCATCGACATCGGCACCAGCGGTACCAAGACTCTCATTTGCGACGAACGCGGCAAGGTTCTGGCCACCGCCATGGCCGAGCACCCGATTTCGACGCCCAGGCCGGGCTGGTCGGAACAGCATCCGGAGGATTGGTGGAAGGCATCGTGCGCGGCGACCAGGGCCGTGCTGAAGAAGGCGAGGGTCCAGGCCGGCGAGTTCAAGGGGATCGGGCTGTCGGGGCAAATGCACGGGTCGGTCTTCCTCGGCGATGGTCCCAAGGCCCTGCGGCCGGCGCTGCTCTGGAACGACCAGCGAACGGCCGCCGAGTGCTCCGAGATCGAGGCCAAGGCCGGCGGCCGCGAAGCGCTGATCGAACTGGTGGCCAACCCCGCCCTCACCGGGTTCACCGCGCCGAAGATCCTCTGGGTGCGCAAGCACGAGCCGAAGGTCTATGAGAAGATCAAGCACATCCTATTGCCAAAAGACTACATCCGCTATCGCATGACCGGCGAGTATGCCACCGAAGTGTCGGATGCCTCCGGCATGTTGCTGCTGGATGTCGTGAATCGCCAGTGGTCCGACAAACTGCTGTCGCTGCTGGAGATCGACAAGGGCGTCCTCGGCAAGCTGTATGAGTCCCCCGAGATCACCGGCACCCTCAACGCCCAGGCTGCCGCCAGCCTGGGTCTGGTGGAAGGCATTCCCGTCGTTGGTGGCGCCGGCGACCAGGCAGCAGGCGCTGTCGGAAACGGCATCGTCATGTCGGGCATTGTCAGCGCCACTTTGGGCACCAGCGGCGTGGTCTTCGCCCACAGCGACCAGCCCACGCGCGACCCCAACGGCCGCGTCCACACCATGTGCCACGCCGTCCCCGGCAAGTGGTGCGTCTTCGGCTGCATGTTGGCCGCCGGCGGGTCGTTCCAGTGGTTCCGCAACGAGCTCGGCCAGGCCGAGATGGCGATGGCGAAAAAGCGGAAGGTCGATCCCTATCAACTGCTCGTCGAACAGGCCGCCAAGGCCCCGCTCGGCAGCGAGGGCCTCTTCTTCCTGCCCTATCTCACCGGCGAGCGCTGCCCGCATCCCGACCCCTGCGCCCGCGGCGGCTGGATCGGCCTGACCGCCCGCTCGACGCGCGACCACCTGATCCGCGCCCTGCTCGAAGGCGTGACCTTCGGCATGCGCGACGCCATCGAGATCATGCGCGACATGAACATCCCCATTACCCAGGTCCGCGCCAGCGGCGGCGGCGCCCGCAGTACCTTCTGGCGGCAGCTCCAGGCCGACATCTACCAGGCCCCCATCGTCCTCACCAACGCCGGCGAAGGCCCGGCCTACGGCGTCGCCCTCCTCGCCGGCGTCGGCACCGGTGTCTGGAGCAGCGTCGAGGAAGCGTGTAAATCCTCCATTCGCCAGACGCAGAAAGTCAACATCAACAAGAAAGCGTCAACGGCCTACGAGCCGTACTATGCGACCTATCGGAAGATGTATGGCGACCTGAAGGAGCGTTTCGCCGAAATCGCGGGCCTGTAGGGTGGGTCCATGACCCCATGACCCACCGTTTCCTTGGGCGATCCCGAACGCATGACGCCATTCCGGTGGGTCGCGGATCGGGTCGCGGACCCACCCTACGGATTGGGAGCAGAGTTGTTGGTTGCCAGTCGCCAATCCTACCGGGCGGCAGGGCGGGTCGTGGCGTCGCGTGGCGGTTTGCCGACAACGTCTTCCAAACCAAACCAAACGCTCGATGCCGATCCCTCCATCCCGAGCGTCACTTGCAGCCGCCCGCCGATGGTCCTCATGTGCGTTACGCCGAGAAGGTGCGGTCCCCAGGTTGAGATCCGGCCGTTCTCATCGGGCCTGGCCTTCTCCGGCAAAGGGAGATTTCCGTCAAAGGGTACGCGCAGCGTCGCCGTTCGCTCGGCTCCCATTGTCAGGTCGACAACGGTGATTGGGAAGCGGTAAACCTGCTGTCCCTTTTCCTGGATATAGCCTCCTGAGAGCGTCAGGAACGCGTGCGTCGGGCTCATCGCCGTCACCTGTCCCACCTTGCCTGTCTCCAGCCACGCGTTGACTGACGGCGCCGGAAATTGGCGATACCAGGTGATGTTGCACAGGCGATCCGATCCGCCCGGTCCCATGCCAAACACATCGAGGGCCTGCGAGTCAATCCTCACCATGCCCGACTGCTGGCAGCCCCAGACGACGGCGCCCGCAGATACCCCGCTCTGCCCGCCGTTCACCATCCGCGGCAGGTTCGCCATGGTAATGACCCGACCATCCCCACTCAGTTCGTACACGATGCAGTCCGACAGATACCCCCAGTTCCATTGGTTTGGCCCCTTGGCCACCGCCACGAAGATGCTCTCCGGGGTCTGTCGCGTGGGCGATTGCACCGGCACCACCACCGGCCCGCCGATGATCGCGCATTGAGACTGCTCGTCAAATGCCTTCTGCACCGCCGTGAATGCCTTGCGCAACTCCTCGACCTTTGCCTGATGCCCCAGTGTCCCCGGTGCCCCTTCGGCATAATGGGTGTGCTTGCCCCCGTCTACCATGATCTCATCCCAGTCGTCGATCCCGAATCGTGCCATGTAATGCTGCCACACGCTGGGCCCGATGAACCCGCGCTGATACTCCCATATCTTCCGCACGCGCCAGGACTCCTCTCCCGCTGCATCCAGGCAGATCAAATCCTCCTTCTCCCCAGCGCACACCAACAGCCGGTCTCCAAGCCAGGTCAATCGTTGAACAGCAGAGCCTGCGTAGTCCGGCATCGTCTCGGCCCACAGGTAGACTCCCGGCTCCGGTCTGCTTCCTTGCGCTTCATACTCCCGCGACCATCTCGGTTTCTCGGCATCACCCACGAACACGCTCACACAATATGCCGTCGTCTTCTGGTCCCGCTGTTCCTCTGCGACTTGGGTTCGCTGCGACAAGACGGCCACGCGATCCGCGCTCACCCGGATGTCAACTACCACCGTCCGCGCACCGCGCGGAACGTCTACGGCCGCAGCCAGCGGACTGAGCCATTTCCTGGCCGCCAGGTCCAGCCGCCGAACTTGCCCCGGCGACTCTGCCTCAGTTCTTCGCTCGTCCACCATGCCATACCCTGTGAATAGCGCTACCTGCCCCTTATGTCCTCTCCACAACAATCGGCGGCCATCCGGCGATCTGATCGACCACAAGATTTTCACGCCATTTGCATCCAACTCGCTGACTGCGTCATTCTCAACCACAAAACGCCGATCGCCTGCCCATTCCACCCTCGCATTGCCGGCGACGCTGGCCTTGGCTATCCGGCCGTCAAGTTCCAGCGTGCAGTGATCGAACTGCGGTTTGATCTGCCCCGCGATCGAGAACGAAGCCGTCAGCCAACCGGCCATCGCCAGTAACGTCCACGCCACCTTGGTTCCAACAAGCTTGAACATGACCTGCTCCCTGAAGGTTGTTGTGTTTACATCGTCCTGTTCCTGATATTCAGTCTATCACAGATTATGCCTTGATGGTCATCTGCCCGTGATTGGCAATCGGTGACCCTGGTAGTCACCGACCATAAAATCCAAACTCATACGCCGCATCGTAAAACGCCGTGGTGTTCGCTCCGGAGACGTCGGATTGAATATTGTGGACATTGTTGAAGACATACCCGCCGCCGGGTTTCCATACCTCAAGATGCCGGCGGACGTCCTGGCGGATTTGCTCGGGAGTGGCCCGAGGCAACACTTTCTGCGAATCGATGGCGCCGCCCCAGAAACTCAGCTTCTTGCCATAGTGGGATTTCAGCGTGGCCGGGTCCATGCCGGCGGCGCTGATCTGCACGGGGTTGAGAATGTTGATGCCGTTGTCCATCAGTTCCGGGATGAAACTCGAGCAGGCGCCGCAGGTGTGATACCAGATCTTTGCGGCCGTGCGCGACTTGATGTACTGCACCAGCGCCTTGTGCCGCGGCTTCACCAGGCTGCGGTAAATGTCGGGGTTGAACAGCGGCCCGGTCTGCCCGGCCAGGTCGTCGCCGATCATGATCACATCGACCACATCGTCAACCTCAGTGAGAAACACCCGGAACCAGTCCATCCAGAACTTGAGCGTCTGGTCGAGCAACGCCTCGCAGAACGGCGTGTCGGTCAGCAGGTCGCAGACGCCCAGATGCTTGAGGAGCGACTGATAGGCGACCTTGTGTATGCCGGTCTGGTTGCCGCCGAGGTCGATCGGCACACGATCGGGTTCCCGGTGGTTCAGGGCGGCCAGGACACGTTGACGGGAGGTCATGGTTTCGCGGTGGGTCATGGGCGAGCGTCCTTTCCGGGCCAATGGTCAGGCAGCGGCAATTGGGGCAAGCATAGCGAGGGGTGAATGGCCCTGCCAGCGGCGATGGAAAAGTCGAATCCGCCAATGACTTGACACCAAGGCTCGGCTGTGTTAGATCGTGTAATCAGAATTTGAATGGTTATTACTAATCATGAGCAACGATTCATAACAGGATGCCGATGACACACGAGGGTTCCAACCAGATGTCCCGCAAGGATCGGGAACGGGAACGGCATCGCAGCGAGATACTCGATGCCGCCGAGAGGGTCTTTGTCAGCAAGGGCTACGAGGCAACGACGGTCGGAGCGGTCGCCAAAGAGGCGGAGTTCGCGGTCGGCACGCTCTACCTCTTTTTCAAGAGCAAGGAAGAGCTTTACGGCTGCGTCATCCAACGGATTGCCGAGGACTTCATTGAGCAATTCGAGACCCGCGTGCTGACCCGAGAGAACGCCGAAGAGGCTTTGGCGGCGTTGATCGAACTCCGGTTGACGCACTTCGATAATCACCAGGGATTCTTCCGGCTCGTTCTCACAAATTCCCCGGGAAACCAGGCGAACCCGGCTCGCGTTCTTCCGCCCCAGTGTCGCGAGTTGAATGACCGGTACATTGATGCGGTCGCCAGGCTCTTTCAACAAGGCATCTCACAGGGGATCTTTGACCGCGCCGATCCGCTCTACCTGGCCCTTTGTCTGGAGGGCATCATCAATGCGTTTCTCGCCTATTGGTCTCGGCATCCCTCGACCGAGCCTCTGCCCCGGCGTATCGCGAAGATGAAACGCGAGTTCATCGGCCGAATCAAGGTTCATCTTGAGGATGAGTCGTAACGGCGGATCCCGGCATGCTGATGCAGCCGCCCGGCTTTGGAGTATTGGAGCAGTCATGAAACGACAGATGTGGAAATGCCTGATGGGAACAAGCCTGATTCTCAGTCCTGTGCTGGCCGGTTGCGACCGCCCGCAGCAATCGGCGCCGCCACCCGGTGTTGCGGAAGTGGCCGTGATAACGATCCAGCCACAACGGGTCGTGTTAACCGCGGAGTTGCCAGGGCGGACCTCCGCTCACCTCATGTCGGAGATCAGGCCCCAGGTCAACGGCTTGATCCAGAAGCGGTTCTTCACGGAAGGTTCCGACGTCAAGGCCAATCAGGTGCTCTATCAGATCGACCCCGCTCCGTTTCAGGCGGCCCAGGACAGCGCGACGGCCAACGTCGTTGCCGCGCAGAAGGCTGCCGACCGGGCGCGGGCCGCGGTGGGTGCGAGCATCGCCGGCGTTGCGAGGCAGGAGGCCACGGTGGCGCTTGCCAAGACCAACCGCCAGCGTTTCGAGGAAGCGTTCAAGGACAGGGCTGTTGCCGCCACCCAGCGCGACCAGGCCGTGACCGATGTCGATGTGGCGGAAGCGACGCTTCGCGCCCTCCAGGCTCAGGTGGATAGTGACAAAGCGGCGGTGGCCGCAGCGGAGGCGGCCATCAAGCAGGCGGAAGCGGCGGTCGAAACGACCCGGATCAATCTGGGCTACACGAAGGTGACGGCCCCCATTTCCGGGCGAATTGGAAGGTCCAACGTGACGGAAGGCGCTCTGGTGACGGCCTATCAGGCGGTGCTGGCGACCATCCAGCAACTCGATCCAATCTACGTCGATGTTCCCCGATCGACGGCGGAATTGAGTCGTTTGAAGCGGAGCCTGGATGATGGCCACATAGACCACGGCAACGCGGAGCAGAACAAGGTCAAGCTCGTTCTCGAAGACGGCACGGAGTATCCACTGCGAGGGACGCTGGAGTTCAGCGATGTGACGGTGGACCCGACCACCGGGTCGGTGATTTTGCGGATCGTTGCGCCCAATCCCAAAGGCGTTCTCCTGCCGCACATGTTTGTACGGGCGGTGCTCGCGGAAGGTGTTGATGAACAGGCGATTCTGGCGCCACAGCAGGCGGTGTCGCGCGACGCCAAGGGCAACCCCATGGTGTTTGTGGTGGACAGTGAAGGCAAGGCGCAGTTCCGGCGCATCGTGACCGACCGCGCCATTGGCGACCAATGGCTCGTTTCCTCGGGTCTTGCCCGGGGCGATCGGGTCATCGTCGAAGGCCTCCAGCGCGTGCGGCCCGGGGCCGTGGTCAAGGTGGTTCCCTTCGCGGGCGGACCCGAACAAGGCGTAAAGACGGAACCCACAACCCGGCCGACCTCCCAACCCAACTAACGGAGTTGCGAAATGCTATCGAGATTCTTTCTGGACCGGCCGGTTTTTGCCTGGGTCATCGCCATCATGCTGATGGTGCTGGGCGGGCTGGCCATATATAGGCTGCCGATCTCCCAATATCCCCCGATTGCCCCGCCGTCCATCGCCATTGACTCCTTCTACGCCGGGGCCTCGGCGGAGACGGTCGAGAACAGCGTGACCCAGATCATCGAGCAGAAGATGACCGGGTTCGAGGACATGTTGTACATCTCCGGCACGAGCGACTCGGCCGGAGCGTCGCGTGTCGAGTTGACGTTCAAGGCTGGAACGGACCCGGACCTGGCGTGGGCCAAAGTGCAGAACAAGCTGCAACTTGCCATGGCCAGCCTGCCGGAGGTGGTGCAGCGTTCGGGCGTCACGGTCAGCAAGTCCACGAGGAATTATCTGATCATCGTGGGCCTGGTTTCCGAGGACGGCAGCATGACCGGCAACGACTTGCGGGACTATGCCCAGTCGAACCTGGAGAAGGTGCTGGCTCGTGTGCCCGGCGTCGGCGAGGTTCAGAACTTCGGATCGCAGTATGCGATGCGCGTGTGGCTCAATCCCGACAAGCTCACCGATTACAACCTGACCGTGCAAGATGTGATTCTGGCGTTGCAGGCGTACAACGTGGAGGTGTCCGCGGGTCAGTTCGGCGGGGCGCCGGCGGTGGTGGGTCAGCGGCTGAATGTCTCCATCGTCGTCCAGAATCTCCTGCAGACGCCCGAGGAATTCGCCTCCATTCCGCTGCGCACCAATGCGGACGGCTCGGTCGTGCGGATCAAGGACGTGGGGCGTACCGAACTCGGTACCGAGTCCGATGACACGCAGGTCTTCAACAACGGCAAGCCCTCCGCCGCCCTGGCAATCCGGCAGGCGCCCGGGGCCAATGCCCTGGAAACCGCCAATGCCGTCAAGAGCAAAATGGCGGACATGAGCCGCTTCTTCCCGCAAGGGATGAAGGTCATCTATCCATACGACACGACTCCCTTCGTCCGGGCCGCCATTTATGAAGTGGTCAAGACGCTGGTCGAGGCGGTTGTGCTGGTGTTCCTGGTCATGTGGCTGTTCATGGGCAATATCCGGGCCACCCTGATTCCGACCATCGCGGTGCCGGTGGTGCTGCTGGGCACTTTCGCCGCGCTGGGACTGTTCGGGTTCTCCATCAACATGCTGACCATGTTCGCCATGGTCCTGGCGATCGGTCTGCTGGTGGACGACGCCATCGTGGTCGTGGAGAACGTCGAACGTATCATGGCCGAGGAGGGGCTTTCGCCCCGGGAAGCCACGGCCCAATCGATGACTCAGATCACCAGCGCCCTGATTGGCATCGGATTGGTGCTCTCGGCGGTCTTCGGCCCCATGGCCTTCTTCGGCGGATCGACAGGCGTCATTTATCGGCAGTTTTCAGTCACTATCATTGCCTCAATGATGCTGTCGGTAATCGTGGCCCTGATCCTGACGCCGGTGCTTTGCGCGTCGCTGCTCAAGCCGGTGCCCGCGGGACATGTGCCGGCGGAGAACGCCGTGTTCTTCCTGCGGCCGTTCTTCCGTTTGTTCGACCGTGTTTTCTTCTGGATCCGGGACCGGTATGTCGGATTGGTGGGGTACTCGTTTGCCCGGAAGTTCCGCTTCCTGTTCGTCTATGTAATGCTCGTCGGTGCAGTAGGCTACCTGCTCGTGCGCCTGCCCACAGGCTTCATTCCCGATGAGGATCAAGGGATACTGATGTCTCAGATCCTCCTGCCGACGGGCAGCACCCTGGAACAAACGCAGGCGGCGGCGGATCAGGTCCGGCGCTATTTCGAAGACAACGAGAAGGAGGCGGTGGAGTCCTGCCTGACGATTTCCGGCATGGGTTTCTCCGGAAGAGCGCAGAACAACGGCATGGTGTTCATCAAGCTGAAGGACTGGGCTCTTCGCGACCGGCCGGATCTCAGGGCAAAGGCAATTGCCGGCCGGGCCATGATGGCGTTTGCGAAAATCCGCAACGCCATGGCCTTTGTCTTCCCTCCACCGGCCGTACTCGAACTGGGCAATGCCCGCGGGCTTGACTTCCAGTTGCTGGACCGTGGCGGGCTGGGGCACGCGGCCCTGACAAACGCCCGCAACCAGCTCCTGGGGATGGCGGTGCAGGATCCGCGACTGCTCGCGCCCACGGTTCGCCCCAACGGTATGGAGGACGTGCCCCAGTACCGGGTTGACGTGGATTGGGAAAAGGCCGGCGCGCTGGGCCTGCCCATCAGTTCCATTCACGACACCATCTCGGCGGCGTTCGGCAGTGCGTACGTCAACAATTTCATTCAGGCCGGGCGCGTCAAGCGCGTTTACGCCCAGGCGGATGCGCCCTACCGCATGTTGCCAAAAGACCTGGAAAGACTATACGTGCGGAACACCGTGAACCAGATGGTTCCGTTCAGCTCCTTTGCATCCACCCGCTGGGTCTCCGGTTCTCCGCGCCTGGAGCGATTTAACGGTTTCCCGTCCATGAACATCTGGGCCGAGCCGGCGCCGGGCAGAAGTTCCGGCGAGGCGATGGCCGCCATGGATGAGATCGTCTCAAAGCTGCCGCAGGGAATCGGTTATGACTGGACAGGGCTGTCCTACCAGGAACGGATCGCCAGTTCCCAGGGAAACGTGCTGTATGGGTTCTCGATTCTGGTGATCTTCCTTTGTGTGGCGGCGTTGTATGAGAGCTGGACGATCCCCTTCGTCAACCTGTTGATGTTGCCGCTCGGAGTGCTCGGTGCTTTGATGGCCACGTACCATCGCGGGCTTCCCAACGACGTCTACTTTCAGATCGGGTTCCTGACCACGCTGGGCCTTTCGACCAAGAACGCGATCCTGATCATCCAGTTCATCAAGGAACAGCGGCGGAATGGCATGGGACTGGTCGAGGCAACCCTCGCCGCCGTGAGAATACGGTTCCGCCCCGTCATCATGACGTCGCTGGCGTTCTTTTTCGGCACGTTGCCGCTGGCTATCGCCACCGGCGCCGGCGCCGGCGCGATGAACGCCATCGGAACCGCGGTCACCGGCGGAATGCTGTCGGCGACGTTCATCGA